>JAMOOP010000115.1 GCA_027065385.1 Campylobacteraceae bacterium
AGAGGGGCTGTTTTAGAGAATTTACTTTTATCAAGATATAACCAAAGAAGGGCTACTATAATAGAGGTATTATCGAGGGAATGGGAGTTACATAAAATTCCTATATTTAAGCAATTGCCGCTTTTAGGTAATATTATTTTTACAGATAATAATTATGCTAAAGTTTTTAAAGTAAGAGGAGGCTGAATATGGGTAAAATAGAAGAAATTCAAAAAGAATTTAATAAAGTTTTAGACAGTATAGATAAAATAACAAAACTAACCCCAGAAGAAAGGAAAGATTTAGGTAATGATACAATTGTGGGTTGGTATAAAGATTTAGGAAAGGCTTTAAATTCCATTTTAGAGAAAGTTAAAAAGGAGGAGTAATTGAGTATAGGAATCGGGCTGTTAAAATGCTTAATAGAAAACGATATACCATTCACTACTTTATTAGAAAAAGGCATTGATGAAAGGTTCTTTGAATCAGAAAAAGAAAAGTTAGCTTACAATTTTATAAAAGATTTTAGAGAAAAATATAACAAATATCCTGAGCTAACCACTTTAGAGCAAGAGTGTAAAATCAGTATTCTACAGAGGCTACCAAAAGAGCCGCTTGAATACTGGATAGAAAAAGTATTAGAAAGATATAAAGCTAATGCTTTAATTAAATTAGTTAGTAACTTAGAAAAGAATATTCCTCAAGGTGAAATAGATAAGAGTCTTGAATATTTAGATAAAATTTATTTAGAGTTAAAAAATGTAGAGTCCAAGTTTAAAATACATGATTTATATGAAGTAGAAGAGTTTGCATTACAAGAACAGTGTGAAATTCAGCTTAGTGATAAGGATATTCCTGGTATTCCTACTGGCTTGCCTGCTTTAGATAAGCTTACAGGAGGCTTTAGAGGTGGTGATTTAGTTTTTATTGTAGGTGAGACTGGGGCTAGTAAGAGTTATGTTTCTTTATATTTTGGACTACAGGCTTATCTTAATGATAAAAATGTAATGATGATAAGTCCTGAAATGCCTGAGAAACAGATAGGTAGAAGAGCTTTAGCTCTGGGCGGTAAAATTCCTGATAGACTGTTAAAGCAGGGGCAAGTTTATTACTATGGGGTGCAGAGGCTAAAAAAGATTATAAAAGAACAAAAAAATAGAGAGAATTGGTTTAAGGTTTTACCTGCGGGTATGTTTACAGACATTTATTCCGTATTAAGTGCGGTTTCTGAGTATAAGCCTGATATTCTAATAGTAGATGGGGTTTATTTAATTAAAGATACTAGGCTTAAAACTAATGCCCGCTGGGAAAAGGATGAAAACATCGTATTTTTACTTAAGGAGCTTGCTATGAGAGAAGATATTCCAGTTGTGGCTACTACCCAGTATAGTAGAAGGGGAAAAAACAAAAGAGAAGGCGCAAGGGGCACACAAAGTGTTGAACAAACAGCCTCACTTTTCC
>JAMOOP010000116.1 GCA_027065385.1 Campylobacteraceae bacterium
ATATAGAAACACAAGATAGCTCAAAAGCTATAGAGCATACATTCTTTACAACAGGTAAAGCAATGGTAATTACAACTATTGTATTATCTCTTGGGTTCTATTCATACTTAATGGCACAAATGGTATCAATTCAAAACTTTGGACTTTTAACAGGTTCAGTTATTATATTTGCACTATTAGCCGATTTATTACTAGCTCCTGCTTTAATGATAGTTGCTTCAAAAAGAGGTTGGGTTAAATAGAGGTAGTGGAAATTTATCCACTCCTTTTAAAATGCTCTAAGTACTACAGCAGCACCGACTGCAATTTGATAAAGTATTTGAGTTACACTAGATGTAATTTGAATATTTTTACTATCAACTTTTCCTAAGACTAAAATTGAGTCTCCTGCTTCAATTTTTAGCTCTTTATCACTCCACCAAGATTTAGCATTATATGTAATAACCTGTCCATTCTTTTTTACAAGTAAGACTTTTTCATGATTTGCTCTTGGGCTATAACCTCCACATGATTCTATATAGTCTTTAATTGAGTAATTAGGTACAAAGGTTTGAGCATTAGGAAGTGATACTTCACCTTCTACTACTATAATATGGCTTTTTTTAGGAATAAAAACTCTATCTCCATCTTCTAATATAACACTATTTAAATCAGTAGCTTTATTAATAATAACCTGACCTTTAGGTTGAACTTTAGATGCTCTTTTTATAAAATTAAGAACTAAAGCCGACTCCTCTTGTCTAATTTTTGCCTCTTCAACTGTAGATGAACCAGTTGTCATTACTCTAGCTTCTAAATCTTTTAAATTTGCATCTATAAGTTGTTTTTGTTTTAAAGCTATACTTTTTCTATAAAGTTGTACTGCATTTGCATCAGATAGTGGGGTTAAAATAATTTTAGATAATAAATCTTTTAAATTTTCACCTTTTTTTACCATAACTGTATGTAGATTTCCATGTTCTCCATCAATTGTAATTGTTAAATTATTTTTTAAATAATCAGATACAAAACGAATTTTTTCTCCATTTTTTACATAAATTCTATATTTATCTTCTATTGGATATTTTTTAATTTTTTCTACTCCATCTTCCCATTTTGTAATTATAAAATGAGTAACTGTCGGTTTTGGTAGTATAAATCTCATAATCTCACCTACAGGCACACTTTTAGCTGATAGTTCAAAGATATAAGGTCTTTGTACCTCCCCACTAATATCTATACTATTTTTAAGAGTATCTACTCTAATTACATCTCCATCATGAAATTGAAATAGAGATAATCTTCCATTAACCAAAAATTGATATAAATCTAACTGTTTAATTATTCTATTATTTCTTAAAATAACAATATTTCTATAACTTCCCTCTCCATCAACTATACCTCCAGCTTTATCTAAAAGTTGTAAAATAGAGTGAGAAGATAATCCCATATATAACCCAGGTTTATTTACAGCTCCAGTTACAAATATAGATATTGGTTGGTACCCTTCCAAATTGGCATAAACAGATACATTACTATTAAATACTCTATTTATGCTATTAGCCACTTTTTTTTCTAAGTTTTTATTTCTAACACCTAATATATGAACAGTGCCTACTTTTGGAATAAATATATTTCCTTGTGTATCAACCTTTACTTTCCCTATATAATTATAAGAACCCCAAAGTTTAATAGAAATTTCATCACCAATATTAATAATATAATCAGCCGTATATCTAATTTGACTATTTTTTTTAAACTCTCCTTGAAATAGATTCTTTCCAAAATATGTTTTCTTTTTAGATAAGCCTTTCTTTACTACTTTTGCAGGTATATCTTCAAGTGTTAAATCAATACTAAAAGCACTATTTATAAGTAGTATAAATATTAATATATATCTCATCTCTCTCCTCCTAATCTCTATGGTCTTTTATAATAGCATAAACCATAGATAAAATTCCATAAACCATAAATAGTACCATAAATAGAGTAATAATATTTTTAACTTTATCAGGGTAGCTATATGTATCGGATATAACAGGTTTAGTTATAATAATGAAATTTTTAGCATTTTGGGTCGATTGAATAAGTGCCATATCAAGTTGGATTAGTGTCTGTTTATATCTCTCTTTATTAAACTCAACATCACTCTTAAGCGTTTCAAACTCAAATAGGTTCTCATTTAACTCTTTTTTACTAACTCCTGATAATTGGCTTTTTATATCATTTAATTTCTTTTTTAAACTATAAATTTCACCCTTTAGCGTTTTTACCTCTACGCTAGAGATATTCATATACTGTTTTAAATTTGCATACTTTATCTCTTTTTGAATAATCTCTTGTTCTAATTTAGCTACAATTCTACTTTTAGATTTAATATCTATAGATGGGTCTATAGTTTTATGTCTATTTTGATAATCAAGCAAAGCCTCTATAGAATTAAAAAGTATTTTTTTATTATGTTTTTCTTGCTTTTGAATAAACTCTAACATCTCATTTCCATTCTCTTTATCATACATATTTAGCTTTTTTTCAGCTTCAGATATAATAAACTCTAATATCTCCTTAGCCATTTTAGCATCTGTATGGAGAAAAGATATATCTAGTGTACTTGAAGTTACATCATAATTTATTATTACTCTTTTTTTATAAAGTTTAATAAAATCAGATAATGAGGAAAAAGAGTATTTTCTCTGCATTGGGTCTAGTGCTTTACTCATATAATGTTTTTTTAGACCAAATTTTTTATCTATTTTATTAAACATTTCTGAAGAGTAAATATATTTTTCTATAAGTTTAGAATCTTGCATATTACTACTTGTACCATTTGGCATTAGTGCTGTTAACATATTTGTAGGTATGCTAGGTGATTTTAAATCTTTTATTAAAACTGTAGATGATGACTCATAAAGTTCTGTTTGCACAAAAATAACATACGAAGCAAGAGATAAAAATGGTAATAGAAATATAAATATAAACCCCCTATTTTTTAAAATCTTCACTATTTTTTCTCCTTATTTATTGATATTATCATACATTGTTACTGCATCTTTAATATTATCGCAGTAGTGAAGTTTTGCATTATTAAGAACAATACCAACATCACAAATCTCTTTTAATGTACCCATATCATGACTTACAAGTAGTACATTACACCTCTCTATTTTTCTCATTAGAGCATCTTTTGATTTCTTTTTAAATCTTTTATCTCCTACAGATAAAGTTTCATCAATAAGTAGATAATCAAAGTCAAATGCCAAACTAAGCCCAAAACTAAGTCTTGACTTCATTCCTGAAGAGTAAGTCTTTATTGGCATATCAAAATAATCACCCAATTCTGAAAAATCTTTTACAAACTCTAATGCTTTTTCTATATCATCTCTATCTTTACCATATATCCGACATACAAACTTTACATTAGCTCTCCCCGTCATATCTCCTTGAAATCCACCAGATAATCCCATAGGCCAAGAGAAACTCTTTTTTGATATTATCTCCCCAAAATTTGGAAACTCTATTCTTCCTAACATTCTCATAAGAGTTGATTTTCCTGCACCATTTCGCCCAAAAATACCAACATTAACACCCTCTGGAATAGAAAATGAGACATCTTTTAAAAGATATTTTTTTCCATGAGGAGTTCTAAAATATTTAGTTACATTTTTTAATTCAATCATTGTGATACTATCGCTTTACTAAGTCTTACATAGAGTCTAAGTCCAATATATAAAGGTATAGCTGTCCATATTAACATATATGTGTAGTTTACAAATTGGTCTGTCAAAGAGTGAAAATATGAAGCATGAATAAGCTCCATAAAGTGAACTAAAGGGTTAATAGATAAAAGCTGTTGGGCTGAAGGTGGAAGGTCTGCTAGTGTATAAAATATGGCTGAAATAAACATTAAAGGCATCATAACTAACTTTACAACTTTAGTAAAACTTGTAAAAAAGAAACCTATTACACTTACAAAAAGACCAAATCCAAAAGCAAATATAATAAGCCATACAAATGTAATTAAAATCATACCTAAGTTTTCTGGGTTCATATCATAAGAGAAATAAAATCCAACTATAATAAAAACTAAAGCTATCACACCCATTATCATAATTTCAACCAACAATCTAGCAATTAAAGTATCAATAGGTTTTACCTGTTTATATGCAAATAGAGCCTTATTTGATTTAAAAGCACTCATTGAGTTATTTACTATATGTCTAAATAGATTATAACCTATAAACCCAACTGTAATAAAAACAGCATAATCAAAACTTGACCTTTTTCCAAAAAGAAGTATTTTAACACTTACAAAAATTAGTATCTGAAGAAGTGGCTCTAAAAAAACCCACACATATCCGATTTTTCCTGCTGAAAATCGAACATTTACCTCTCTTAAAAAAAGGGCATAGATAACCGATTTTTGTATCTCCCATGAACTTCTAACTTTCAAACTACCTCCAATTTAAGGTAAAATACCTTAAGATTTATATCCATCTGGATTTTTTGATTGCCATCTCCAACTATCAATACACATCTGATTTATATCTCTTTTAGCTTCCCAACCTAAAATCTCTCTAGCATAACTAGGGTCAGCATAACATGAAGCAATATCTCCATCTCTTCTTGGTGCTATCTTATAAGGTATCTCTTTTCCTGATGCCATCTCATAAGCTTTTAAAACATCTAAAACAGAGTACCCTTTACCCGCTCCTAAATTAATAGTCATTACATCATTAAAAGATTTAATCTTATTAATAGCCTTTACATGACCATCTGCTAAATCCATTACATGAATATAGTCTCTAACACCTGTTCCATCATGAGTATTATAATCATCTCCAAAAACATTTAAAAACTCTCTTTTTCCAACAGCAGTTTGAGCAATAAAAGGCATTAAATTATTTGGAATATCTTTCGGGTCTTCACCAATATCACCACTCTTATAAGCACCAACTGGATTAAAATATCTAAGTAGAACCACTTTCCAACTATTATCTGAAACATATAAATCCCTTAAAATCTCTTCAATAAAGAGTTTACTTCTCCCATAAGGGTTAGTAGCACTAACTGAAAAATCCTCTTTAATAGGTGTAGTATGAGGGTCACCATAAACTGTAGCAGAGGAGCTAAAGACTATTGATTTACAACTATATTCACTCATAACTTCACAAAGTGCCACAGTTCCAGATATATTATTATCATAATATCTTAAAGGTTGCTCTACAGACTCCCCTACAGCTTTAAGCCCTGCAAAATGAATAACTGCATCTATTTTATGATTTTCAAAAACCCCTCTTAAATCATCTCTATTTCTAATATCACCCTCTATTACCACAATAGAAGAGCCTACAATCTTTTCAACTCTTTTTATACTCTCAATAGATGAGTTAGAAAAATTATCAAATACAATAACCTCATAACCAGCCTCTATAAGAAGTATGCAAGTGTGAGACCCAATATATCCAGCCCCACCTGTTACTAAAATTTTACCACTCAATTCTCAATTCTCCATTCTCAATTAATTAAAGTTTTCCATCAGCACTATCTAAAACAGATTTAATATCAAATACCACTTGGTCACTTACCTTTAAATCTAAATTTTTATAGTCATTATGTGCTACAGCTAAAATAACAGCATCATAGCTCTCTATATCTACATCTATATCTTTTTTAAGTTCTAAATTATACTCATATTTAACTTCATCTCTATCAGCCCAATAGTCACTAATATCTACCTCACAACCAAAATCTTGCAGTTCACGAATTACATCAATAACTCTACTATTTCTAATATCAGGACAGTTCTCTTTAAAAGTAATACCTAAAACTAAAACTTTAGCTCCTTCTATCTTTTTACCCTTTTTTATCATAAGTTTAATAACTTGATTAGCTACATAAATGCCCATATTATCATTTAATCTTCTACCTGCTAATATAATTTCAGGGTGATAACCTACCTCTTGGGCTTTATAAGATAGATAATATGGGTCTATCGAGATGCAATGTCCCCCCACCAACCCAGGTTTAAAGTTTAGAAAATTCCATTTAGTTCCAGCTGCTTTTAAAACTGCTTCTGTATCAATTCCAAGTTTTCCAAATATCATAGATAGCTCATTTACAAAAGCAATATTAATATCTCTTTGGGAATTTTCAATAACCTTAGCTGACTCTGCTACTTTAATTGATGGGGCTAAATGTGTTCCTGCTGTAATAATGCTAGAGTATAACTCATCTACTATTTTACCTATTTCAGGAGTTGAACCAGATGTTACTTTTAAGATTTTAGTTACAGTGTGTTCTTTATCACCTGGGTTAATTCTTTCAGGAGAGTAGCCACAATAGAAATCTTTATTAAATTTAAGTCCTGAAAATTTTTCTAATATAGGAACACAATCCTCTTCAGTAGCACCTGGATAGACAGTACTCTCATATATTACAATATCATCTTTTTTTAAAACTTTACCAATAGACTCACTAGCTTTTAAAAGAGGAGTTAAGTCTGGCTTTTTATGTTTATCTATGGGAGTTGGAACTGTTACTATATATATATTACAATCTGCTATATTCTCTAATCTATTTGTAAACTCCATACCATTAGATATAGCCTCTTTTACCTGTTCTGTAGTAAGTTCAAGTGTCCTATCAACTCCACTTGATAACTCATCTATCCTCCATTGTGCTATATCAAAACCTATAACTTTATATTTAGATGAAAAAGCGTGAGCTAATGGCAAACCTACATACCCTAAACCTATAACGGCTATCTTACTGTTCATATAATACTCTTTACTATTTTAGAATAGTATATTATACCTTTAAAATCCTAAATCATAAATTTAAACAACACCTAATATAATAGTTAAATTTTTATAAAAGTTCTATTTAACAATACATCTAGCAGTATGAAAAGGTCTTGAATAGTTTGGTGAGGTAAAAATATCTCCTTCTAAGCTCCAATCTCTGTTTTTATTAATATCTACAGATTGTGCTACTTTTCTTAATGCACGACTTTCACATATAATGGTTTTTCCTTCTTTAAAAGCACTTTTTACTTCACTCATTCTATCGGTTGTAATTTTAAAGTGTAGTCCAATAAAAAACGCTAAAACTAAGCTAACCCACATCATACCTTTTTTTAATGCCCCTTTAGACATAAATGGTCTAGTTGTTACAAAAAGGGTGACTGCTAAAATTACAAATGATATAAATAGATAACCACCCTCTAGTTCTAAAAATTTTTCCATAATCTGTTTCTCCTATTAATAATTGGTGAATATACTATCAAATTAATAAATAGCAATAGTTGACAAACATCAACAATATAAAATGTAAAAATATCTATAATTAGAAAAAAGAGAGAATTATGAGAAAATATCTGTTTATTGCACTAGGTCTAGGGTTTGGACTACTTGCTATTAATGCTTTTCTTGAGTCTAAACCAGTAGCAAAAGCTCCTATATATAAGAGTATTAAACCATTTTCACCTTATTATTTAGATAAAAGATTTGGAGGATTAGAGATTTTAAGCAGAGTTGATAGTGAATTTAAAGAGAAGCCTAATAATATGGAAGTTTTTCACCGTTTAGAGTTTTTAGAAAAAGAGTGGGGAAAAGAGCATCTTAAAATAGTAGATAATAAATTAACAATATTAGATAATAATAGCTCCACTATAAAAACCATTCCAATATCTACCAAAGAAGATAGTGATTTTATACATAAATATTATGGAATATAGATTATGATAAAGATAGTAATGACTTTGGTTTTTTCTGTTGTAATGTTACTTTTTATGGCATTTCCTGCTATGAAAATAGTTGAATTTATTAAAACTAAAAAAGAGTTATCAAAAAAAACAGAAAATGTTATTTTAATAGTTTTAACTATACTTTTATCTTTAATGATAGGGATTTTTTTACAATTTTACTAAAAAATTAAGATTAATCATATACAATAAGCTTATAAATATCAAAAATTTGGAGCTTAAATATGCTTAAACAGAAATCGTTAATTTTAATATCTCTTATACTCTTTTTTACAAACTGCTCTTCTATTGTAAATAAAAATAGTGTAGCTTTACCTAAAGATAAAGTATATGCTATAAGCTCATTTTGGAACTATACAGAGACACCAATGGCAGGGCTTCGAGCTTCTGCTATTATAGATGGTGTTTTATCTAAAAAAAATATTAATACTATATCTTTAATTGGTGGAAGTGAAGAGATAGAGAGTGCTAAAAATAAACAGAGTTTTATAGAAGAGAAAAAAGCAAAAGCTCTAGCTCTTGGTGCAACATATCTTATTATTGGTTCTGTTCAAGAGTGGAGATATAAAACAGGAATTGATGGTGAACCTGTTGTTAGTTTTACCTTAAAAGTAATAGATTTAAAAAGTAATAAAACTGTTTTTAGTGGAGTTGGAGCTAAAAGTGGTTGGGGACATAAATCTATAGGTGTTATAGCACAAGAGATAGCACAAGAGCTTATACCTCAATTTATCTTATAATTTAAATATACTATTATGACATTAGAAAGAAAATCACCTTTAATTCAAGCCTTTGAAGTTATTGCTATTACTATTATAATTAATATTATTGGATATTTTGTTGATGCCAAAGACCCACTTCTTATACACTATAACTTTAGCTTTTTAATCTTATGGTTGGCAATTATAACACTATTTTATGGGTTAACTATGGGGCTAATTATGTGGATAGTTTTTGCTATAGTCTCCTCATTTTTATATATTGATGATAATATATTTATATTTACACTTTTAGAAAACCTATTTTTTGTATTTCTATTTGGTCTATTTTTCTCCAATCTGCATAATGAAGCCAATAAATTTAAAATAAAAACACAATATCTTCAACTTCGCCTAAAAGAGTTAACCAATGCCTTTTTTACTTTAAAGATTTCTCATGATAAATTAGAGTCTATATATATTATTCAACCTGCATCAATTCGGTTTGTTATTTCTGAAATTTTAGAAGCTACTGAACATAATACACCTAAGCAGAGTGCAGAAAATACTCTAAAAATCTTAAAAAAATTCTTTGGTGTAAATTCGGCTAGTATATATAGGGTTAAAAGAAATCTATTGAGACAAGAGTTTGCATCTATTGGAGATATGGAAGAGAAGATAAGTAGTAGTGATAAACTTATTTATGAGAGCATAATACAAAAAAGAGCAATGTATTTAGATAATTTAGATGATAAAGAGCAGACAGAATATATATATGCTGTTCCATTTTTAGATAAAAGAGATAGTGTTGTAGCTATATTAATTATTAAAGATATTCCATTTCTATTTTATAATAAAGATACTATTTTAAAAATTAGTGTCTCATTTAACTATATATGGACAGAGTATAAAAAAAGAGCTTCACTTAAAAAAATAGAAGAGAAAAAAAATCTCTTAAGTAGTAAAAATAGTAAACAAGATATTATTGATTTTAAAATAGAAGTAGAGAGACTTACTAATATTTTAGATGGGTATAATATAGATAGTAGAATATACTCTATCTATACAAAAAATAAATATCTAAATAAAGAGATAAAAGATTTTCTATATCAAAATGAGCTATTTGAGATTTTAGACCAATATATATCTATTAAGTGTGGTAATAATTATATTCACCTTATTTTATTTCCCTTTGTCTCTCTTCCTAGTCTTCACGCTACAGCTAAGAGCTTAGATGAAGAGTTAGACGAGATAGAGGGAAGACTTAGAGTAGAGATGTTAGAAGATGGATTAAAATATCATCTAAGTTCTAAGAACTTTGAGGGACTTAGAAAAAAACATATAAGTGTTAAAACTTTTCATAATCTATTACAGGAGTATAGTTGTGTTTAATGATTTAACTCTAAATTCACTTTTAAATAATATTTTTACTATATTAAAACATCAAAATAGTCCTGAAGAGCTTATATTACTACTAGTTGTTGAGGTACTATTTTGGACAACTCTCTCTATAGTTTTAATTATGTTTTTACCTAAAAAATATAGACCATTTAGAAAAGATATTTTTATATTTTTTACAGTTATTAATATTGGACTACTTTTTATAGGAGTGATTTTAACTCTAATTATGATTATCTTTGGCTTATCTTGGGCAACACATAGAGTTAGTCGTCCGCACTATGAAGCGATTAAACTTGAAGATGAAATTGCAAAGTTCCCAATAGTCTATAGTAAATTCCAAGAGGGAATATTGACTATGGAGGGTAAAAATAGAAATAGTATATCTAGTGATAATAAGATTAAATCTCTTAAAATCCTTTATGATAGTAATGCACAGGGAAATATTGGAAAAATAAAAAAATTTTTATCTGATAATTCAGATGAGACTAGACTATACGCATTTGCATTAGTATCTACATTTGAAAAAAAGTTAAATGATAGAATAACAGAGTTACAAGAGAAAATTAACAGTACAGATAAAGAAGATATAAAAAATTTTGAAAAGTATAACTTTGAATTAGCAAATACATATTGGCAGTTTATTTTTCATGGTGTAGCAGATGAGCAATTACTAGGTTTTTATACACAAAAAATAGAAAATATACTTAAAAATATTGAACATCAACCAAATGCTTATATTCTATTGGGGAAAATTCATCTTATAAATCATAAATATATGTTTGCAGAAGATGCCTTTTTTACAGCTATTAAATTGGGTATTCCTAAAAAAGCAATGGCTACCTTTTTGGCAGAGGTTAAGTTTGGTAAAAGAGAGTATAACAGAGTAGCTCCATATATTTTACCTGACCAATTTAATTTAGATTTGAGATTAAAACCTCTTATAGATATGTGGATACGAACATGAAAATAGTATTTGACAAAGGCGAACCAGATATAATGATACCTTGTGAGGGTACATTTCCTTATGTAAGAGGTGGAGTATCTTCATGGATAGCACAACTTATTACAGGAATACCCCAGTATAAATTTGGCATAGTATTTATAGGAAGTAAAAGAGAGGAGTATTCAGATAAACCACTATATCCTCTTAACGATAATTTAGTCTTTATGATAGAGACTTTTATGTTTGATGAAGACCAAAAACCACCAATTAGGCAGATAGATGGTAATCCTGAAGATTTTGAAGTTGTAGAGGAGTTATATAGATGGTTTAGAGATAAAAATAGTATGATGCCTTTTCCTGAAGAGATAAAAAACTTAGATTTCTATTTAAATAAGGTAAATGAATCAATCTTTTTATATAGTAGAGAGTCTTGGTATTTTACTACCAATAAAAATAGTGAAAATTGTGGCGAAATTCCATTTTTAGACTACTTTTGGTCTGTAAGAAGTATTCTTATTCCTGTTTGGAAAATGGCTAAATTAGCTAAAAAGATAGCTCATAGAGGTAAAATTATACACTCACCATCAACTGGTTACTCTGGATTTCTATCTACACTTATCTCTAACCATACAGGCAAACCATTTATTTTAACAGAGCATGGTATCTATACAAAAGAGAGAAAAATTGACCTCATCTCTAGCTCTATGACTCTATATCAGAAAGTTGCACTATTTAAAGAGTCTGCTGAAGATAACTATATCCAAGGTATGTGGGTTAGATTTTTTGAAGGAATTGGAAAAATGAGTTATGATAGAGCAAACCCTATTCTTTCACTTTTTGGTGTAGCAAAAGAGACACAGATAGCCTATGGAGCTAATCCTGATATATGTAGTGTTATTCCAAATGGTGTGGATATTAAAAAACTAGGAGCAACTCTAAAAAATAGACCAAAAGGTGTACCACAAGTTATCACTTTAATTGGTAGAGTTGTATCTATTAAAGATATAAAGACATTTATTAGAGCTATTAGGGTTACAGCCAATGTTATTCCAGAAGTGGAAGCGTGGATAGTAGGGCCAGATGATGAAGAGAAAGAGTATGCACAAGAGTGTAGAGACCTTATTGATATACTTAATGTAAAGAAAAATATTAAATTTTTAGGATTTCAAAATATTGTTGATATTTTGCCAAAGAGTGGAATATTAACTTTAACTTCAATTAGTGAGGGTATGCCACTTGTAACACTAGAGGGTTTTGCAGCTGGTGTTCCTTGTGTTAGTACAGATGTTGGCTCATGTAAAGAGCTAATATATGGAGGAGAAGACCCAAGAGATAAGGCTTTAGGAAAAGCTGGTGTTGTTTGTGAAATAGCAAATGTTAAACAGTTAGCAGATGGATATATAGGTCTTTTAACAGATGAAAAAAGATGGCTACAGGCACAAGAGACAGCTATTAAAAGAGTTAATATGTTCTATACACAAGATATTTTTTTAAATAACTATAAAAAAGTATATGAAGATATATTTAAAAAGATAGAGGGCTAATATGGCAGGAATTGGTTTTCAATTAAAAAAAATTCTTGAAGAGAGATCTTTAACTTCTATATTAAAAACTTTTGGATATTCGGCAGTTTTAAGTAGTGGACCTTGGGTTATATCAATGATTATAATTCTTGGGATTGGACTTACTAATATATATTTTTTTCATACAAAAGACCAAGATGATATAATGTTAAAGGCTTCTGTTACCTATGTTTCAGCCTTAGCATTAAGTTCTATATATACAGGTTTTTTACAGCTTCCATTTACTAGATTTGTAGCTGATAGAATGTATGAAAAGAGATACTATTTAGTTTTGCCTAACTTTTTAGGAACTATTATTATAACTATTGGTATTGGCTCTATTTTAGCATCTCTTTTGGCTATTATTATATTCAACTCTCAAAGCAACTTTTTTATTCTACTCTATATTACTCTATTTGTAGTTTTAAGTTGTGTTTGGGTTGCTAATATTTTAGCAGCTAGTCTGAAATTATATAAGTTAGTTATTCTATTCTATCTTCTTGGATATATATCTATTTATATCTGTTCCATATTTTTAAGAGAGTATCAGATTATTGGTCTGCTTATATCTTTTATTATAGGAAATAGTATTCTTTTTATTTTGCTATTTTTAGGAATTATATATTTTTATCCATCATCGAATAAAAATAATAAGAGATTTATTAGATTTGATATGTTTAAACAAAACTATGGAAAGTTCTATTGGAAACTTGGTTGGTCTGGAATGTTATATAATATCTCTATTTGGATAGATAAAGTTATATTTTGGTTTAGTCCGATAGTTGGGTATGCTGTTATTGATAATCTTCACGCATCTATGGTTTATGATTTTCCTATATTTTTAGCATATTTATCTATTATCCCAGGTATGGCTATATTTTTCTTTAGATTAGAGGCCGATTTTGCCGAGTCTTATGCAAACTTCTATAGAGCTATTAATAAACATGGAACACTTGAACAGATAAAAAGTTATAAACAAGATATGATAGATGGAGTAAAAAGAAGTATTCAAGAGGTTCTATTTGTACAAGGAATGTTTAATATTTTACTATTTCTTAGTGCAGAGGAGCTTTTTAAACTTTTTATGTTGCCAAAACTATATTTACCACTTTTTTATGTTGATGTTATTGGTGTTCAATTACAGCTTGGCTTTATGTCTATTTTAGCTTACCTTTACTATCTTGATAGACAAAAAGAGGCATTAATATATACACTTTTATTTGTTATACTAAATGCACTACTTACTTGGATAAGTATTCAACTTGGACCATATTTTTATGGATATGGATTTAGTATTGCCTTGCTTATACTTTTTGTAGCAAGTATTAATACACTAAATAATATTTTACGGGAGTTAGATTATCAAACCTTTATGTTGCAATAGAATAGTACTTTTTTTAACACTACTGTTTTCACACTTAATAGCAGATGAGAGATACGCATTTATATATAGTAAAAATATAGATGATACATTTATAAATTTTTACGATAAAGTTGTGGTAGAGGCTGATGCTATTGATAATATATATGCCATTCGTTATCCTGAAAAGATGGTTGCTTATGTAAGTTTAGGAGAGATAGAGCCTTGGAGAGAGAGTAAAACAAAATATAAAAAGTCATGGATAATATCTAAAAACAGAACATGGAACTCACTTGTAGCTGATTTAAGTAAAGAGGAGTATCAAAATTTTCTATTTGAAAGAATTGCCTTACTTTATAAAAAGGGTTATAAAAACTTCTTTTTAGATACCATGGACTCCTATCATGTAACAGCTAAAGATAAAAATCTTTTTAATAGACAGCAAGATGGTATTATTGAGTTTATACATAAGTTTCGTAAAAAATATCCAAAATCTAAAATTATTCTAAATCGTGGATTTGAACTTTTAGATAGAATACATAGTGATATAGATGCAATAGTAGCTGAGTCTTTAATATCAAGATATAATCACAATAAAAAAGAGTATATAAAAGTACCTAAAAAAGATAGAGAGTGGCTTTTAGGAGAGTTTAAAAAGGCTAAAGAGTATAATTTAGATGTCATCTCAATAGACTATAGCAGTGGCAGTACAAAAGAGCGACAAAAGATAGCCAAAAAGATAAGAGCTTTAGGAGTTATACCTTATGTTACAGATGGACTACTTCAAGACCAAGGGGAGTGTGATATTACTAGGGTTAGAAGAGATATTCTTATTCTTTTTAACCGTGCTATGTTTAAAGATAAAAATGAGGTATATTCAGATGTTCACTTAATAACATCTATGCCTATAGAGCATTTTGGATATATTCCAATCCTTTATGATATATCAGAAAAAGAGCTACCAGAGAGGGTAGAAGATAGATACCATGCAGTAGTGATTTGGAGTGATGGAAAGACAAAAAATGATAAAAAAATCTATAATTGGAGTAGAGAGCAGATAAAAAGAGGGATAAAGATACTTTTTTTAAAAAACTTTGTCTTTACTCCTACAGAGCAGAGATTAAAAACATTTGGTTTAAAAAGAGAGAAAAATTTAAATAGTATATTAGATAAAGTAAAAGTAATATATCATAAACCATATAAACCATATGAGATAAAAGCATCTATAGAGTATGAAGATAAGCTATTAACAGGAAAAAGATTAAAGCCAATATTGACAGTCAAATTTAAAAATGGTCAAAAAAACATCCCAATAGCAATCACTCCTTGGGGTGGATATGCTTGGGCAGACTCTTTTCTATTAAGTATTGGAAATGAAGCCTTTTGGACTATTGATGCTTTTAAATTTTTTAAAGATACTCTTAGATTAGATAATACTCTTGTGCCTGACCCAACAACGGAGGCTGGTAGAAGAGAGTTATTTGTTCATATTGATGGAGACGGATTTGTAGAGAGAGTTAGAACCAATACAGAAAAATTATCACCAGAAACACTTATTGAGTATATTTATAAAAAATACCATATACCACAAAGCGTATCTATTATTCAAGGTGAGGTTGATACTATTGGAATGTTTCCAAAACTTAGTCCAAAAATGAAAAAAATAGCAAAAAAATTATATGCTATTCCATGGATTGAACCTGCAAGTCATAGCTTCTCACACCCATTCTTTTGGAATAAGGTAATACAACCTAAAAACTCTTCTCCCAAAGCAGGAAAAGATTACCATTTAGCAATTCCAGATTATCACTTTTCTTTAAAGCAAGAGACAGTAGGAAGTATAAAATTTGCACAATCATTTGCTCCTAAATATAAACAGAAAGATAAAGTTCTATTTTGGAGTGGAGATTGTCTTCCACCTAAATCGGTACTATCTTTTATTGAAAAAAATGGAATAATAGCTATGAACGGAGGAGATACAACAATAGATAAAGAGTATCCTCTTCTAAGCCATATAGCACCTTTTGGACTTCAAAGAGATGAGTACTGGCAAATATATACAGCACAGCAAAATGAAAATATATTTACAAATGAGTGGACAGGTCCATTTTGGGGATTTAGACATGTTATAGAGACATTTAAACTTACAGAAAAGCCTAGAAGATTAAAAGCTATTAATATATATTATCACCTCTATTCAGGTTCAAGAGTTGCCTCTCTTAAAGCACTAGATGAGGTTTATGCTTGGGCTGTAAAGCAAAAAACTTCAAAAATATTCGCTTCTCAATATATTAAAAAAGTTAAAGATTTCTACCACACATCTATTGCAAAGATAGCAAAAAATAGATACGAGATTAGAAATAGTGGATATTTGCGTACAGTAAGAGTTAATAAAAGAGTAAAAGTTAATATAAAAAATTCTGTAGGAGTTGCAGGGTTTAATTATGAGGGAGATAGAACCTATATTACGCTAGATAGAAGAGATAATCATATTATAGAACTTACAAATAGAGTTATTAAAATTCCATATCTTATAGACTCAAACGGTTGGGTAGAAGAGTACTCTAATAATAGGTTTACATTAAAATCAAATATGCCAATAGAGGCAAATTTTTATCTTCCAAAATCGTGTACTCTAAAACCAATAAAAGGTATAGTTAGTGTAAAGAAGAGAACCACTCTATCTATATCTTCAAAAGATAGGAAAGGAGCTACTATTGAGTTTAAGTGTAAATAATAATGATAGTAGCACCTCAATACTATCTTTTAAAGAGATTATAGGAATTGTTATTGTATTTAGTTTAATGCTATATCTACTCTTTCCAAAAGATAATATAGATGAGATTATAGAACAAAAGGGTAAAAATACAAATCTATCCATAAATTACTTAGAGAGTATGTTACTCTACTATCCAGATAATATAAAACTTCAAATGATACTATTAAATAACTACACCTCTGCTAATAAAAAAAAGAAAGCCTTTGCACTTATAGATAAAATCTTATCTAAAACAGAAGATAAAAAAATATTAGAAGAGGTTTTAAAAATAGAATATACGCTATTAAAAGATAATTACTTTAAAAAAAAAGATAAAAAATTATTAGCAAAAATAAAAAATAAACTATATAAATATTTTGAGTTTACAAAAGATAATAGAGACTATATGTTTTTTTTAACAGAAGCCTCTCAAATGGATTTTAGAAAATTAAAATATATATCTTTAAAAGGTTTAATTAAACAAAAACCAGAACTAATTGATTATAATTTAGAAAAAGAGTTATATTATTTAGCCTTATCTTTAGGATATAAAAAAGAGGCAAATAGTTATTTACTAAAACTTAGTACTTATTCAAATGTAGATAAGGATTTTAAAGATAATGCTTTATCTGTTATGTTACAAAATAAAAAGTATAAAGAGGCAATAGATTTATCTACAAAACTATTTTTACATGCAAAGGAAAAAAAAGAGGTAGAAAATTACTTTAATATAGCACTCTATGCAACAGCTATACAAGAGGGAAATAATACAATAGCTTTAAGAAAACTTATAGGTTTATATAAAAATTCACAAGAGATAAAAGCATATAATATACATTTTATTTTAGATAATCTCTTAAAAGTAGGAGATATAAAAGGTGCTAGTAATTTTGTATTAGAGGCATTTAAAAAGTATCCTAATGAGTTTAATGAAAATAATATAGATTTAGCAATAAAATCTTTAATATATAATCAAAAGTTAAAACCAGCCTTAAAAATGGCACTATTTGCAAAAGACAAATTCCAAAGTTCAAAATGGTTAGATAAAGCTATTGAACTATCTATATGGCAAGGAAAAATGCAAGATGCTGTTAGATTAAATATAGTAGGCTATAGAGTATTTAAAGATAAAAAATATGAGCATTATCTTTTAGATAAAAGCAGTTTCAATACATCTTATGAGATATTAAATGAAATATATACAAATAAATTAAATAGTGGTGATTACTCTCAAATAGAAAATATAGCTAAATATTATGAATATACTGCTAAAACCAATGAAGGAGAGAACTACTTTTATAAACTATATAAAAAAAGTAAAAATAGAGAGGTTTTAAAACAGGCTATTAGCTTTGCATATAAAAATAACCACTATAAAAAGGGTTTAAAATTATATCACACCTATAAATCAAAATATGGTATAGATAAAACACTACACAAAGAGTCAATAAAAAAATTAACAGCACTAAAAGATTTTAGACAAACTTATAGTTTTTTAAAAGAGTTAGAAAAAGAGCAAAAAGAGGATAAAAGATTAAAGGCTATTTTAAAAAAATTGCATATAGAAGGTGAAGAGAATATTTATGTAAAACTTATGGATTTAGCATGGATATTTAAAGATTATAAATATCTATATAGAATTTTATGGAAATTAGAAAAAAAAGGTGAATTAAAAGAGGGAGGATATAATAAATTAGCTCTATTAGATAAAGAGTTAAATCATGGTAAAAAATTAGCATATCTATATAATAAATCTTGGAAAAAAACAAATAATAGAGCCTATATTAAAGCACTATTATATCTATATATGGAAAATAGAAAATATAAGAAATTTGGAAAACTTCTAAAATCTATAAAGAGAAAAGATAAAAAAGTTTTTGAAAAAGATATAAATTATCATATTCTATTAGCCAACTATTATGTAAATATATCAAAAATAAAAAAGGCAAAAGAGGAGTTTAAAAAAGCATTTAAAATAGATAAAAAAAATATAATAACCCATCAAGCCTATATATGGTTTTTAATAGACAATAGATTTAATAAACTTCTAAAAAAAGAGTTAAGAGTACTTAGAAAAAATCCAAAGCTACAAAGAGGTGTAGGTTTTCCATCAGTTGTTGGAGCTTTAATGTTTCAACACACCGATTTAGCCCTTAAATGGCTAAGACCACTTTTAAAAGCTAGTAGCAGTTTAGAGTATCAAATAGTATATAGTGATATATTACAGCTTCAAGATAGAGTAAATGGAGCAAATAAAGTAAGACTTAAACTATTTAAAAAATTAAATAGAATGATAAGAAAAAATCCAAAACTTTTAAAAGATAAAGCTTTTGCTAGAGTCTATTTAAGATTGGTTGTTATGTTTGTAACACCTTATGAGAGAAAAAATCTCTATTTTAAAAAGTTTAAAAAGCTATTTAAGCAAAAAGATTTTATGGAAATGAAACTAGGTTGGAAAAGCTATATTCAGAGTGAAGATGAGGTAAAATATTTAGCATCTAAATATAATATGAATATTCCATGGCTTAATCTATATTTGGCAATGAGTAGAGGAGATAATACGGCAAAGCAAGATTTAGTAAAAAACTATAAAGATATATTAGCCTTTAGAGATAGAGTAACAGCAAGTAAAGATATAGGAGACATAGCTGGTGCTTACTCTTTAGCATTTAAAGGAATGGAAGATAATAGAAGAGATACTGACCTATATAAAATATATGAAGGAATGGTAAATAGAGACTTTCCAAAAGGAAATATAAAAACAAAATATAAAAACTTATCAAAAAGTATAGATTTAATAGAAGAGAGAGTAAGTTATAGATGGAGTTTATATAAAGGAATTGAGTCCAAATTTTCATTTAATCAATATAGATATATAAAGAAAAAATCAAAAGATTTACTAGATAGTAAAATAGGCATATCCATAAACAATAGCCATAAAAACTTTATTTGGAAATTTGAAATAGCAAAACATTTTGCACAAAAAGATTTTATAAGTTCACTACTAGATTTAAGCTATCAAAATAGTGAATTTAGAGTAGAGGTCGAAGCAAAATATCAAAATAAAACAAATCAAACAACCCAACTTCAAATGATAGGTATTCAAGACTCTGTAAAGGTAACAGCCACAAGAAAACTATCTAAAAGAGTAGCCATTGGAGTATCATATAAAAATAGTCAATATAAAACCCAAACAAAAGATGATATGGGAGGAGTACAAGAGTTAAAGGTAAGTGCTAGTTATTTAGTTAGAGGAGGTTACCCAGATATGCACCTTTCAACATATATGCTTATTAGTAGATTTAGAGATGTAAAAAAAGATATTTTACCAAAAAACTATACAGAACTAGGAACACAAGTCTCAATAGGAGCTGTAAAAAACCAAGAGATACATAGAGACTGGAGACCTTTTGGACTATTTGGACTATCTATAAATAATAGACAAGATATAGGAACAAGCCTATCATTAGGAGTATCAGGAGAAGTTATGGGAGAAGATTTATTAAACCTATCATTTGACTATAGTAAGGGAATTAATATGATTAGCTATCCATCTTATGGGGTTAATATTAATTATAAGTTTTAAATTTAAAATATTTTTATTAAATAAAACTGTTCAATAATCTAAATTAAATAAATTTTGTTTATCAAAGCGAAGTCGTTATAATTAGAAAAAATTATAAAGGCTATAATTATGACAAATAGATTACCTTGGTGGGTAGGTGGCATTTTAATGTCTGGACTTTTACTTCTTACATTCTCAATTTTTGGGGCAGACCGTCCTATTGGAGCTTCGACTTATGTTCCATATTTTGCAGGAGTTGTTTTTGATTTAGATAGTGAAAAATATACATATCTAAAAGAGATTAAAAATGCTGGTTCTTGGGAAGGGGTTATGCTTCTTGGTGTACTCGTTGGTGGATTTATAACTTCTGTATTTATTACAAAAAGTTTTAGAATATCATTAATTCCATCGGCTTGGAAAAAGTATAAAAATAGCTCTGTTCTTTCTCGAATACTTTGGAGCTTTTTTTCAGGTTTTATTATGATAATTGGTGCAAGACTTGCAGGAGGGTGTACTAGTGGTCACTTTATGTCTGGAATGAGTCAACTCGCAATATCTTCTATGATATTTGGAACAGTTGTTATGATTTCACTTCTATTAACTGGTAAATATTTTTATAATACAAAAGGTAAAGAGTAATGGATATTGTTGTAGTAACGGAAGGTGAAAATTTTGGTTCAAGAATTGTGCAGATGATGGAGAGTGTTATTCATCAAGGGCATGGCTCTTTGGCTTTGGTATTTTTAATCGGTATTATATTTGGTGGTATTATTCAATATACTAGAGTTGATAAGTTTGAGAAAATTGCAGGATTTGCAATGCTTAAAGATACTATAGTTCCTAAAATGCTATTTTTAACTGTTGGGCTTACAGGTATTGGATTATATTTTTTAATAGAAGCAGGTGGTGCACATTATCATATTAAACCTATTATTTGGCAAGGGCTAATTATTGGTGGTACTCTATTTGGTATCTCTATGGCAATTTTAGGTAAATGCCCTGGTACTGGACCTGTATCTATAGCAGAGGGTAGAATAGATGTTTTAATTGGTGCTATTGGTGGACTATTTGGTGGATTGGTTTTTACTATCTATTATAATGATTTCTTTAAACCTTTAATGGGTGAGAGTTTAGGAAAATTTAAACTACCAGATTTTTTTGTGGGAAATGAACATTTAGTAGTTCTTATATTTGGTATTGTTATTACAGCAGTAGCGATTTTAATTCCAAAAGTGGAGCTTTATGATGAAGCTGATTTGGCAAAGTTGCCTGATGACGCACGACCTGATAAAAAATAATTTAAATTGCCAATTTACTAAGCTTTTAAGGACAATCATCGTATAATTTTTTCAAAAAATTGACGAGATATATGCAACTTAAAAACCAAAAATTATCTATTAAATCCTATCTTGACCTCTCTCAACTTCTAAAAGAGTATAGGGGGAGTCATGAAGAGAACCGAACATTTGCTTTAAAGCATAAAAAGCTAGAAAAAGCTCCAACCAAACTACTACTTGAGTGGTTAAGAAGAAACTCTTTTAAAATAAGAGGAGAATTAAACTCTAAAAAATATTTAGAATATCTTACATCTTTTGACTCTATAATGGGAATAATGTTTTTTATTATAGGCTTTTTTGTAGGACTTGGGCTACTTAGCTATAATGGTCAAGCACCTGTAAATATTATCTACTATCTACTAATTGCTATGTTTTTACCAGTTTTTAGTATGTCTATTTCAATATTTACAATGTTTACTCATGGAAAAGTAGCTAACTTTCTTACTATGCTTTTTCCACTTCATTGGGTTGAGAAGATATTAACTCATCTACCTTTTAAAAATAAAATAGAAGATTTTAAAGCACCATTCTCTTTTGAGTTTTCCAAATGGCTCTTTATGGAGAGACTTCATCTATTCTCTATGCTATTTTCTATTGGTCTTCTTTTATCTCTTTTACTTATGGTAATAGCTACAGATATAGCTTTTGGGTGGAGTACAACACTTCAAATATCTGCTGACTCTTTTCATAGTTTTCTCTCTTACATTGGCTTTTTATGGAGTAATATATTCCCATCAGCCATTCCATCATTAGAGTTAGTAGAAATGAGTCACTACTTTAGATTAGGAGAGAAGCTGGATATTTCAATGGTTCATAATGCAGATAAATTAGGTGCATGGTGGAAATTTTTAGCAATGACAACTGTAATTTATGCTATAGGGTTTAGATTTCTATTTTGGATTTTTAGTAAAGATATGCTAGAGAAACAGTTAGAAAAAGAGTTTCTATCACTAGAAGGAGTTAGGGGAATTTTAAGAGAGTTTCAAACCCCTTTTGTATCTACTCAATCACCAAAAGAGGAAAAACATTTAGAGATAAAAGAGAAAAAAGAGGAAAAAACTATAACTATAGATGAAAAACTTTATGAGTCTATTTTGGGTTGGAACTTCTCTTCTGATGAGATAGCATTAGCAAATGATGCAAGAGGTATAAAAGCTTTAACTATATGGGCAGTTGGTGGAAGTAATAGTTATGCACAAGATTTACAAATAATAAAAAATATGAGTGGTATTGTATTTTTATATGTAAAATCATGGGAACCTCCAACTATGGATTTCATAGATTTGTTAGAGATGTTAATAGAAAATAGAAAAGTAAAAAAAATTCAAATATATCCACTTGGAACTATTGGAAAACATTATAAAAATAGCGATAGTGATGTAGATGTATGGATAAAAAAGATAGATAGTGTAAAATCGGATAAGGTATGGATTGTATATAATGGAAAATAAAGTTAATGATTATCCAAAATTTGCTGTTGTTGGACACCCAAATAAGGGTAAAAGTAGTATTGTATCATCATTAGCACTTGATGATAGTGTTCAAATAGGAAATACCCCTGGGACTACACAGGTAAAAAGAGGATTTCCTTTAAAAGTTGATGGAAAAATAGTTTATGAGCTTTTTGATACACCTGGGTTTCAAAGGGCTAGAAGAATATTAGCTTGGTTAGAAGAGAATAAACCCTCTTCTGCCGATAAGAGAGCTGATGTTATTAGAGAGTTTATATATCAATTTAGAGACGATAAAAGATTTAAAGATGAGATAGAGTTATTAGAGCCAATTATGGATGGAGCTGGAATTATATATGTAGTAGATGCATCTAAACCTTATGGTCCAGAATATGAAATAGAGATGGAAATACTTCGTTGGGCAGGTCAACCATCTATGGCAATACTTAATCTTATTGGAGATGAGGATTATAGAGAAGATTGGAAAAGAGCATTAGGACAATATTTTAGACTTGTTAGAACTTTTAATCCACTACAAGCAAAATTTCGTGACCATATAGAGTTATTAGAGAGTATGGCACAACTTAAAGAGGAGTGGACAAAATCTATTAAAACAGCTATTGGTGTTTTAGAAGATTTACAACAACAAAAAATTGATAGAACAGTTGATGCTATTATAAAAGGTACTGTAAAGAGTCTATCTTTTGTATATACTAAAAGAATAAAATCTAAAAAAGCCTCAAAAGAAGAAGAGAAAAGTGTTCAAGAGAGATATAAAAAAGAGATTATTAAATATGAGAAAAATTTAGAAAAAGAGATAGCATCTATTTGGAACCATAGAAGTATAAATAAGGTAGATAGTGTCTCATCACTAGATAATGTACCTTTATTTTCAGAGGAGAGTGCTTCTGTTTTTGGACTAGGTCAAAAAGAGCTAATAGTAACAGGAGCTTCTGCTGGTGCTATTGGAGGAATGGGAATTGATTTAGCTTTAGGTGGAAGTACATTTCTTTTAGGCTCTTTTATTGGTGGAGTAGTTGGAGGTATTGGAGCGATGAAAGGGTTTGATAATCTATATGAGGTTAAACTATTAGGACAAAAATTTGGAAAACGAGAACTCTCTATTGGTCCTATGAAAAATATAAATTTTCCTTATGTCTTTTTAGGTCGAATGTTATATCACGCATCTATTATAGCAAACCGTTCACACGCATCAAGAGATACACTTGAACTTAAAAATAAAAACTCTTATATAGGAAAAATTATAACAAGCGAAATGAGAAAAACGCTTGAAGAGGTACATGAAAAGTTAAGAGAGAAAAAAGAGCCTAAAGAAGAACTAATAGCTAAATATAGAGAAGTTATTTTAGAGAGCTTTTTAAAGTTATTATAGTTTTGAAAAAGTATTTATATTTAACTAAGACTGATACAACTATTGGTTTTGTATCTCAAGAGAGCTTAAAAATAGATATAGCTAAAAAGAGATTGCCCAATAAACATTATATAAGAGTTGTAAATTCACAAAAATCTTTAAAATCTTTTACAAGAGTTCCAACTAAATATAAAAACTCCGTTAGGCGTTCTAAAAAAACCACATTTATTATGCCAAATGGCAACTCTTTTCGTATTGTAAAAAATAGTAAACATAATCTTTTATTAGATAGAATTAAATGGAGTTTTAGCTCTTCGGCAAATTTAAGTGGAGAAGAGTATAATGAATATTATGCTAAACAAGTGGCAGAGGTTATAATATATGAACCAAATACCATAGATAGCAATGCTTCTAAAATTTATAAATTGGGAATTAAAAAAATAAAAAAAATAAGATAAGATAGAATAGCAAAAAAGCTATTCTAAAAAAATTATGCAGGGATTACAGAAACTCTTTTTTTGCTTCTATTTACATTGTCAAACTTAACAACACCTTCAATTTTAGCAAAAATTGTGTGGTCTTTACCCATTCCAACACCAGTACCAGCGTGAACTTTAGTTCCTCTTTGTCTAATAATAATATTACCAGGGATTACAGCTTCCCCACCATATTTTTTTACACCTAATCTTCGTCCAGCCGAATCTCGGTTATTTTGGGTTGACCCTTGACCTTTTTTGTGTGCCATATATCATGCCTCCTTATGCTATACTTGTAATTCTAACTCTTGTAAAGTCTCTTCTGAAACCTCTTTTTAGTTTAGAATCTTTTCTTCTTCTCTTCTTATAGATGATAACTTTTTTATCTCTTCCTTCGTTTATCACCTCACCTTTAACTACAGCACCCTCTACAAACGGAGTACCAACAGTTAATTCACCGTTATCTAGTGCTAGAACTTCTTTAAACTCTACAGCACTTTTTGGTTCTAAACTCATTT
Source organism: Campylobacteraceae bacterium (assembly GCA_027065385.1). GTDB lineage: Bacteria > Campylobacterota > Campylobacteria > Campylobacterales > Sulfurovaceae > UBA1140. The sequence goes on from JAMOOP010000116.1 coordinate 25,183, forward strand.
TGTCAAAACAGATAATATCACCCTCTTGAACTTTGAATTGTTGACCACTTGCTTTAATGATTGCGTACATTGCAAACCCTTCAATAATTATTATTATACCAATAAAAATAGTATTGGTCTTTTTAAAAAGTTTGAGATTATACCCAAAAGATTTTTAATTCTATTTTAAAGGGCTAAAAGAAACTATGACTAACTTCTTTTATAGGCAAAATATATACTAACTAAAAGACCCAAAGGAAAAGAGAAAATAAAGGCTTCTCCCACATTTGAAAAATCAGTTATTAAGAAATATGGCCAAGCTACCTCTAAAAAACTATTACTATTTTCTATATTTGTAATACCAATTGCACTACTTAATATAGTGAGAATTGAAACGGAAAAATATAAAACAGATATAAATATAAAAATAAAACTACTAATTTTTTTCAATACTCCATTTTTCTTTTTTTCTATTTTGGTAGGGTTTTTATTATCTACAATAACTAAAGCTCTCTGTTTTATCTCTTTTTCTCTATTTAGAGCATCTTTTTTATCTTTATAAGATACAAGTGGATTAACTTCTAAATATAAGAGTTCTATTTTGCCGTTACTGTTCTCTTTTACTTTCCACTCTGGATATATATCATTCGAACGAATAGTATCATATAATTTTTGTAGTGTATTATCTAATATAATATCATCTGTTAAAAAGTCTAAATTAATATCATCTATAAAAGTTACTATTCCACTTTTAATAGGAGAATATTCAGTATATATACTCTTTTTAATATTATCTTCTCTCTCGTCCCACCAAGATACTAAATTATCACTGTCCAATTTCAATATATCTATTTTAAGAACTTCACCCCTATTTGAAGCTTCTAATAGATTTTTTTGAAAATTATCAATTTGATATTGAATTTTTTCTGTAAATTTTTTCATAGATTTAATCTTCTCTTCTTCTATACTCTTCTCTTGGGCTAAATTATCTTCTATATATCTATACTCTTGTTCATTCTGTTTTATTTTTAATAATTCTTGAGCCTTAATTCTTAAATCTCCCATAAGATTACCTCCAAATAGTATATTTATTATAATATTATATAGAAGAAAGCCCACAATAACAAGCTTTTTAAACTAAAAAATCAAAAATTTATTGATTTCGCAAAATCTAATATAAATTTAAAATATTAAAAAACATATTTGGTGATAATTCTCTTTAGTTAAAAATCATTATATAATAATTAAGATTAAAATAATATTATTTGTGTTTCTTTATTATTTTTTATTTGTATTATTTAGATAAGAAAAATTATTTTAAAATATAATTTTTTTATAATTTCTAAAGAGTCAAACTTTTATAAAAAAACAACCTCTTCTAAGGTATAATTTCAGAATTTATTTCAGAAGGACACATTATGAATTGGACATCAAAATCTTGGAGAAACTTTCCAATTAAACAACAACCAAGCTATCCAGACAAAGAAATTTTAAAAAAGGTGGAAGAGAAATTAAGCTCATATCCACCACTAATCTTTGCAGGAGAGGCTAGAACTTTAAAAGAAAATTTAGCAAAAGTAGGAAGAGGTGAAGCCTTTTTACTTCAAGGAGGAGATTGTGCAGAGAGTTTTAATGACTTTAAATCTTCTACAATTAAAAACCTCTTTAAATTAATGCTTCAAATGAATATGGTACTTATGTACTCTACAGGAAAACCTGTAATTAAAGTGGGAAGAGTAGCAGGACAGTTTGCTAAACCGAGAAGTTCAGATTTTGAAGAGATTAATGGAGTAAAACTTCCATCATATCGTGGAGATATTATTAATAATATAGAATTTAGTGAAAAAGCTAGAATACCAAATCCTAATAATATGATACAAGCATATTATCAAGGCTCTGCAACAATGAACCTACTTCGTGCATTTTCTCGTGGGGGACTAGCAGATTTAAATATGGTTCATCAGTGGAACTTAGACTTTATAAAAGATAACCCTCTAGGTCAAAGATATGATGAACTTAGTAATAAAATAGATAAAGCTATGAAGTTTATGAGTGCTTGTGGATTAAATAGTAAAAATACTCCTCAACTCCACCAAACAACTATATTTACATCTCATGAAGCATTGCTACTTAACTATGAAGAGGCATTAACAAGACAAGATGAAACAACTGATGAGTGGTACGACTGTTCAGCACACATGCTTTGGATTGGTGACAGAACTAGAGATTTAACTGATGCACATATTGAATACTTTAGAGGAATTGAAAATCCAATAGGTTGTAAAGTTGGGCCAACAATGGGAGAAGATGAGTTAATTGAACTTATCAATATTTTAAACCCAAAAAATGAAGAGGGAAGACTTAATCTTATAGTTAGAATGGGTGCAGATACAATAAAAGAGTATTATCCAAAACTTTTAAAACGGGTTAAAGATGAAGAATTACATGTAGTATGGTCATGTGACCCAATGCACGGAAATATAGAAAAGAGTTCAACAGGATTTAAAACAAGAAACTTTGATAATATATTAAAAGAGGTAGAACAGTTCTTTGAAATACATAAAGAAATGGGAACAGTTGCAGGTGGAATTCATTTAGAAATGACAGGAAACAAAGTAACAGAGTGTACAGGAAGCAAATCAACACCGATTACAGATGATGATTTAAGTAGCAGATACCACACTCAATGTGACCCAAGACTAAATGCCTCTCAAGCTTTAGAATTAGCATTTATGTTAGGTGATGTAATTAAAGACTAATGGATTTTAAGAAAAAGGAGCTAAAAACTCCTTTTTTAAAATTCATAATTTATACCTGCTGTAAATAAATCAGCACCACCTCCACCGAACTTTCCTATAATTCCATTAATATTTTCTCCTGCTTTAAGAGTTATACTCTCTTTTTCATCATGCAGATAAGATAATCCCCATGAGATACTATCTGTTGCCTTTACACGAAATCCCATTGAGAATATATCTCCATCACTATCTGGTAACTCATAGTTTATATACTTTTTAGGAATTGGAGTCTCATCTTTAGCATAAGCTAACATATAAGTTACACTATCCATTTTAATAGTAGCCCCTACTCTAAAAGTATCTGTATCTTCCCAATTTTTGGCTTTTGGGTTATCAAATGGTTCAATAAGAGGGGCTTTAATAGTAGAGCCGTAATTAAAATCTAAACTCTTATATTTTGACCAATATGTTCTTTCATAATTAAACTCTAAAGTGTATCTATCTTGCCATGTTTTACTAACTGCTAAATTAAGTGAGGCTGGAAGTGGTACTGTTACATCTGCACTATACTGTTTTCCTAGATTTCCAATATATAAATTGGCATCTCCCTCCTCTTTTAAATTAATATTTGAGCGATAAGTCATAGCTAAATTTATATCGGGCATTGGTTTATATGTAGTTGCTAAATTATACCCATACTCTAAAGTATCGCCCTCCATCTCTCTTTTAATTGGAACTCCAACCTCTCCTCCATCACTATATACTTTTCCTTCTGAATATATAGCTCTAATACCTCCACCAATAGCAAAATTATTAGATACTCTATATGATACAACAGGGTTAAACTCAACAACTTTTAATGTAAACTCTTCGGCAAAAAGTTTTTGATAGCTACTATCCCATCTTTTAGAGAGTCCTGCAGGAATAGTTACACTAGAACCCCATCTAAAAGAGCCTATTGGATTTGATACAAAATGAAGATATGAAATTCCTATATCTTCTACTTTAGACTCTCCATTAGCTGAATGTATATCTGTAGGAGATAAAGCTTGATTACCTATAAATTTGTTTTCTGGTAGATGGACTAATGTACCACCCACCTCTACTAAATGGTTATTAGAGTTTAAAAAAGCCATATTGGCAGGATTAAAATATGCTGTATCTGCACCTGTAGTGTGTGCCACATAAGCACCACTTAGTGCTGTTGAGTTTATAGATTGTTCAGGTAGTTTATATGCACCTGCTACTAAAAATGAACTTGTTATTACGCTTAGGGTTATTATATTTTTCATTTACTTCTCCTCTAATATCCAATAGTTGCTTTTCTAACAGTAGAAAATATATCTGTTGCCACACCATAAGCTAATGCTCCACAATCTCCATGAGTTACATTATGGTCAAGTCCAAGTGTTGCCTCAACTGGTATAAGAGATACATCTCTAGCACCCATTGCTTTCATTGTAGCCTCTGTAATTTGAGATATACCATAAGGAATAACCTCATCTCCCTCACACTGAACCAATCTAACAGATGTCTCTGGACTCCATGCGTGAACAGAGTTTTCTACAACTGCATCTCTAAACCAAAATGTACTATCTGTAAAGAAACTATTTACAAAACTTGGTTTAAATAGTCCTCTCTCTCCTGTAGTATCATAACTTAACTCTGGGTCAATTAAATCTCTAGCTATAGAGCCATCTAGTAGAGTGGGTAGTTTAGACGCATAAGGTTCATTAATTAAAGTCGTTGTCTCTTTTTCATAAGCTTTTCCATAAGCATAGACAAAATCAGCCATAAATGATGGAACTGATAACTTTTTAGCAGACAATACACCAAAAGCTGTTCTATTTACATCATAAGGTCCTGCCATTGGGATTGCCATTGTTACATTTAATTCACCACTCTCTTCTATCTGTTGTAGAGTAGCCATAGAGGCGTATCCACCCTCACTATATCCAGTTAAGAAGAGTTGGTTATTTAATTTAATATTATTCTCTTTTGCAAACACTTTTACAGCCTTAATAAAATCAATACTACTACTTGCTAATGATTTTTTTAATATAAATGGGTGATAGTGTTTTTTATAAGAGTCACCAAATCCAATATAGTCAGGTTGAAGTGTAGCAAATCCACCAAGAGAAGTTAAAATAATAGAAGAACCATCAGGAGTACCATTATTTGTTGCTATAACAGATGGTGCGTCACTATTTGCAAAAATTGTACCATGGTCATCACTTACCATTGATAGACCTATTTGACTAATGGCTGGAGGCATATCTGTAGGAATTACAAATAGTCCAGATACTCCAATCTCTTCGCCCTTTTCATCTGTTGTTGTATAAGAGATTTTATAACCCTTATATCCAAATACTGTTCTATTCTCATCAATAAGCCCTTTTGAGATTAAAGACTCTTTCATCATTTTTGCTGAAAAATCAACAACTAACTCACCACCTTTTACCTTTTCATTTTGTGGATTGTCTATATCTCCACAACCTAAAACTAAAAGTAGTGGGGTTATTACTGCTATGGTTCTTACTATATTTTTCATAATATTCTCCTCTTTATCTGTTAGAGTTAAGATACTCTATTGCTGTTGCTCCTAATATTTTCATACCTATCTCTAAGGCATCATCATCGACATCAAACATTGAATTGTGTTGTGCATAGTCTGTTCCTTTCTTATGATTTGCAGTACCTAGTCTAAAAAAGCTCCCCTTTACAATTTTTAGATACTCTGAAAAATCCTCTCCACCCATAACTGGGTCAATAAGATTTACTGTATTTTTATCTCCAATAATCTTCTTAGACTCTTGGACTAAAATATCAACTATCTCATCATTATTAATAAGTTCAGGCTGTCCAAACTGGTAACTAAACTTATATTCAGCACCCATAGATTTACAAATTCCTTTAATACTCTCCTCCATCATAAGGGGAATTTTTTTTCTAATCTCTTCATTAATTGTTCTAACAGTTCCAGTTACAACTACATCATCACATATAATATTAGAAGCTTTCCCTCCATTAACAGTTCCTAAAGATATAACAGCTGGGTGAAGTGGGTCAATTCGTCTTGATACAATATGATTTAGAGCATTTATAACCATTGATGTAACTAAAATTGCATCAACCCCCTCATGAGGTCTTGCACCATGCGCACTTTTACCATAAACCTCTATACTAAATATATCAGCTGATGCCATCATTACACCATATTTATATCCAATCTGCCCTGTTGGAAGATATGGATAGACATGCAGACCTAAAATCATATCTACACCATCTAATACACCCTCTTTTATCATATCAATACTACCACCCTCTTTACTCTCTTCTGATGGTTGAAAGATAAATCTAAAATTTCCACCTAATCTATTTTTTCTACTTAAAATTTTTAATCCAATGGCTACTCCTAAAAGATTTGCAGTATGTGCATCATGTCCACAAGCGTGCATAATACCCTCTATTTTAGAAGCATAAGGTTTACCAGTTCTCTCAATAATAGGCAAAGCGTCCATATCTCCACGAATGGCAACCATTTTCGCATCTTTTTGGGTTATTAAATCAGCAGTAAGTCCATAGTTATCAGGATACTCTTTAACCTCATAACCATAAACTTCTAAAATATTTTTGACTAAAGTTTTAGTCTCTTTTTCTTTTCCAGAGAGTTCTGGATATTGATGAAGTTTGTGTCTAATTTCTATAATTTCATTATCTATATTTTCAACTATTTTAAAATAATTCTCTTTTAAATGTTGCATTTTGTGAACCTCTTTTTTTTATTATATAAACTTTCTACTTAAAATATAATATAATCAAGAGGATTAGCTTATGTTAAAAGACTATGGTTCTATTTCCATTTATAAAGACTCTATCGTTTAAGACTAAATTTAAAGCACGAGATAGAACAATTTTTTCAACATCTCTACCAGCCTTTTGCATATCTTTCCACTCTAATCTATGATTAACGGGGATTACATCTTGAGCTATAATTGGACCTTCATCTAAATCATCTGTTACAAAATGAGCTGTTGCTCCAATTATCTTAACACCTCTTTGGTGAGCCTGTTTATATGGATTTGCACCAATAAATGCAGGAAGAAATGAGTGGTGAATATTTATAATTTTTTTACTATAGGTTGATACAAAGTTAGGAGTTAATATTCTCATATATTTAGCTAAAACCATATAATCAAAACCATATCTATTAACTACTTTCATAACCTCCTCTTCATGCTCCTCTCTACTTATTCCATTAGCACTTATATGAAAAAAAGGTATATCAAAACGGTTAACTAAACTCTCTAAAGTCTTATGATTAGCAACTACTGCTACTATATCAGCATCAAGCTCCCCTGCCTCATGACGAATAAGTATATCTCCTAAAGCGTGAGACTCTTTAGTAGCTAAAATTATAATCTTCTTTCTTCGAGGTTCAATAACTTGTAAATTAGCAGATAATGGAATAACTTTTTTTAAAGCATCTCTTAACTCATCTACATTAAAATCACCTGTCACAACAGTTCTCATAAAAAATTTACTCTGCTCTTTATCTACAAATTCACGATTATTTTCAATATTTAAGTCTCTATCATAAAAAACTTTTGAAATCTGATAAACTAGCCCTTTATTATCTTGACAATCTATTAAAACTCTTACTCTCTTTTCCATTTTTTTCCTATTTATTTTTAAAGAATTATACCACGAGAAGTTGCTGAATGGCTAAAGAGATAATAGCAAATAGTTTAAACTATTTACTATTTAAGATTAATCTCTTTTACAAGATGGACAAGTTTTATAGAGAAGTTCTTTTGTGAATTTTTGAGAGCTAAGTGTAATTTTGAATTTTGCCATACAGTTTCTACACTCTGTTGAGTAAGATGCTGTTCGAACTTTAACACCTTTTGGTGCAATGGTATTGCTTTTTTCCTGTGTATTTGCACAGCCTACAAATATAAGCAATATAGATATAATAATAGAGACTTTTTTCATTATCCTTTTCTCCTATTAAAAGTTGATAACTCTTAGTTACCAACTAATTATAACAAAAATTTAGAAAAAAAATTACTTTTTTAACCTTTTTCAATCTCTCCACGATAAGATACAATTCCACCAGAGTGGTTAATTACATTTTTCATTCCATTTTGTTGAAAAACTCTTTGAACACTTCCACTTCTTGCATCTGTTCTACATGTAAAAATAACCGTCTTATCCTTATTCTCATCTAAAAACTGTTGACCCCATGATTGAAATATAGATGTAGGTTTTAATAAATCGACACCTTTAATATGACCCATATCATACTCCATTTGCTCTCGTACATCAACTAAAATAAAATCAACATTCCCCTCTTCTCTCTCTTTTAAAAGAGTCTCTAATTCATTTGAATTTACATAACTTTTTTTTAATAATTCACTCATATTTTATAAGTTCCTTTGTATAATTTAATAGTTTATTATACATAAAACTTATTATAAAGTGATAAATGATTATTTTAATCAATAGAATAAAGTAATAAGTATGCTACTATAGTAGCACATATTAATATATATTTTAATATATAATTCTAATAAAAAAAGGATTGTATTATGAAAAAAAATGTAATAAAGTTATGTGCTATATTTTTGAGTTTATTTTTTATTGTAGGATGTAGTCAAAAGGATATTTCTCCAACTACTATAAATAAAAAATCTGAGTTAAAGAAAAAAGATATAATTGTTAAAAAAGACAAGAAATCAAAAAATAGTGATTTGGAAATTGAAGTTAAACCTATTGTAAATAAGAAAATGGAAATTGTTACAAAAGTTAAACCAGAAGTTGCAGTAGTTGGGGTAGATAAAATAAAAGATGGAGAGATACCTGTTGTAGTTGTTGACCCTGTAGAAGAAAAAGCTCCTGTAAAAGAGGTTGAAGTTTTACCTGTAGTTGATAATACTGTAGGTGTAATCACAAAAGTCCAGCCAACAATAGAAGTAGTAGAAGAGATACCTGTAAAAGATGAAAATACAGCTGTTGTTATAGAACCAATTGTAGAGTGAACCTCCCCACCCTTCTAGTAAAACTAGATAGGGTGGGGCTTCCTTTGTGGGAAGTTTTATAAAAGTTAGATATATACTCTTAAGGGTTGGAACACAAACCCTCTACCTGCTATCTCTAAAATTAGAGAATTGAAGGATACGCTTTTTCTTAAAATATTTAATGCTCCATTTACATCTGCATTTATTAATTTTCCAATAGAAGATTGAAATAGCCCCCTTTTTACTCTTTTCCCCTTATAACTTGTATGCTTTTTTATATCTTCCAATCCTAAAGCATCACATTTTGATGTATAACTCTCTTCTTGTTCTAATACCTCTATACCATTTTTCAAAGCCCTATATTTTATATATTCAAGTAGTTTTAAGTGTGGAATTGAGTAGAATTTTTCATTATTCTTTCTTCCCATATTACAATTTTGCTTCCAACCTCTATTATACCCTATAACTATTTTTTTAATTCCTTTTTCTATGGCAATATCTATAATGCGTTTTGCACTCTTATGTAAAAAATTCTTAATATAATTATCTCTTCTACTATACCAAATAGATAATCTTTTAAAAATAGATTTATCTATATTTTTTAAATCTTTTTTACCTTTTGTAATAGTTGATTGTAAAACAAACTTTATTTAAATATCTTGGGATATGAACTTTATTTTTTAAATTACTTTGATTTTTCTTTTTTAATAGTTGAAAAAAACTCTTAAAGGAGTTATCAACCTGTTTTAGTGTCTGTTGTGAGGCATTTGATGGAAGATTTCTATATTCTCTCTCTTCTTTTAATATATGATAAGCTTTTTTATATGATAGATACTCCTTTGTTTTAAAAAAATGTTGTTTAACTCTATATAGTGCTTTATTATACAAATCTTTAGAACTTCTTGTTAACCTGAGTTCGATAAAAAAAGTGGGATAAGGAGATTAAAAGAGAAGTCGTTCTATAGTTTTAAACCAGTAAAACAAAAAGAGACGACTAAAAAATGTTAACAAAAATATTCTGTGAAATAGATG
>JAMOOP010000117.1 GCA_027065385.1 Campylobacteraceae bacterium
ACCTACAACTCTTTTAAATGTAGCTTCATCTATATCTTTGAATTTATCTATTTTTCTCATATTGTATTTTACTATATTTTTAGTTTTGCAAGAAGTCTAATATAAAGATGCCTCCAAATACTATAAACAAGCTTCATTAGTAAACCCTTATGCCCTTGACCCTAGAATTGGGCTTATTCGAGTTTATTTAGATACTTACTCCTTTGAAGATGCTGAACAAGTCGCCTATGAGCTTTTAAAAATAGATTTTTATAACTATTATGCGAATCTATATATTATTCAAGCATTAACAGCACAAAAAAAATATGATATTTCAGTTGAGATTGTAAGAAAAATGTTGGCACTCTATCCTACCGATATATCTTATCTTGAACAGTTAGCTATTATCTATAAATTGACCAATAATAAATATTTACAAACAGTATATGAAGATATTTTAGTTCTTGATCCTAATAATGTGTTAGTAAGAAGTGATTTGAAATAATGTTTAAAATATTGATTTTTGAGGAGAGTTTAAACTATCAAGTTAATACTATCTTTATAAATTATGATGTTGATATTGTTAATAGTGTAGATGAATTTATAGATGCAATTTATAGTAAAGATTATAATCTTTATCTCATCAATTTCTTATATTATCCACAACTAGAGGAGTTAAGAGATTCGGGGGATAAAACTAGCTGTATTTTTATCGATGAGTTTTATAATATTTACAATATCAAAAAAGCATTTTTAGTAGCTGATGATTATATGATAAAGCCTCTCTTTTTAGAGGAGTTAGCTATACGAGTAGATTATCATTATAGGAAACTTTTTAACAATCTAAAAAATATCATAATCTATAAAGATTTCTATTTTCATCTAAACTCTCAACAGCTTTTTCAAAAAACAATCAAAGTAAAATTAACACCAAATGAGATGAAACTTGTTACACTTTTTATGCTCCATAAAAATAAACCAGTTTCTAAAGATATTATCTATGATGAATTAGAAAGTAGTAGTGATGGTTCTTTAAGAGTTTATATCTCTAAGTTAAATAAATTGGGATTAGATATTAATTATGATAGGTCTATTGTGACTTATCTTTTAGTTGAAGATTAGATTTTATATATTCCGTGTTATACACGGAATATAGTTTCTCAAGTGACATATAAGTGACATTTTTTGTTATATGTATTAAATTCTTAATTTTGTAAACTATTGATATCAGAAAAAGGATAGAGTTAAGGTATTGATAAAATTTATATAAACTTAAAAAAATGTATTTTGGCGATTTTATACATTTTGATTATAGCCTAATAATAAATTATATATAAATTAAATCAAGTTATACTGATAAGATTTTTTTGAACTATTCTAACCAAATAATTTAAATATCTTCAATATAGCAATATGAACTAAAGCCTATACACTTTTTTCTTTTTTGATTAATTATGTAAAATATTTATAAAATATCCTTCCCCTTTTAAATTTTGGAGTAACTCTTTTGAAGTTTTATTTCTAAAGCGTCTTATAAAAGTTCTTAGTCTTTCATCACTTACCTCTTCATTCCACAATGTATTTTTGATAAGTTCATTTTTTACAATATTGTTTAAATTATCTTTTTGTTCTAAAAACATTAGTTGTACAAAATAATTTTTCACTCTTAGAGATAGAAAAATATCGGTTATTTTTATATAAAGTATTATTTGTAATATTATAAGAAAAATTGTCACATAATAAAATTGATTTTTCTACCATAGTCTCTTTTAATGATTGTATATATTCTAAAACTTCATCTGGGTCAAATGGTTTTATAAAATATTTTATAATCCCTATATCTATAGCATTTAAAAGTTTATCTGTCTCACTATATGCGCTAAGTATAATGATAGGTATTTTTGAATTTAACTTCTTAATCTCTTTAGCCATCTCTAAACCAGTGACTTTTGGCATCATAATATCTGTAATTACAATATCTGGTGAATATTCAATAAATTTTTCTAAACCCTCTTTCCCATCATAAGCAGTTATAAAACTATGAAAACTATCTCCAATGGCATTTTTTAAAAGAGCTGAAAGTTTTTCTTCATCTTCAACTAATAATACTTTTAAACTTTTTAAAAATCTACTTTTCATAATTATTACTTTTGATTAATGGTATTTTGATAATAAAACTTGTCATTAAGTTTTGTGATTTCACATTTATAAATCCATTAAACCCTTTTTCACAAATCATTTGTGATATAAAAAGCCCCAATCCCGTGCCTTTACTTGCATGTTTTGTTGTGAAATATGGTTCAAATATTTTATATTTATCTTTTATTTTTATACCACCTGCATTATCTTTAATCTTTAAATATGCATAGTTTTTATCACTCTTTACTTCAATATTTATATCTCTTGTTACTATATTATTTTGTATAAAAGAGTCTATTGAATTTTTTATTAAATTTATTATCACTTGAGAAAGTTCATTTGGAATACCAAGTATCTCTACATTTGTACAATCTACTTTAATGCTTACTTTTTCTGATAATATTAATTTATTTAAAATACTTATAGCTTCATCAATACTTTTACCTATCTTAAAATGATGTTTATGTTTAGTAGGTTTAAAAAAGTTTGTAAAGTCTTCTATCGTTTGAGACATATTTTGCATAATATTTTTACTTTCTAAATAAATTCTCTCTATCTCTTGAATATCATTTTTTAATGCAACTTTTTTTAATGTAAAAATTGTTAAATTTAATTCGGTAAGTGGTTGTCTCCATTGATGAGCAATATTAGCTAACATCTCACCTAAACTTGCTAGTCGCGATTGCCAAAACATCACATGTTGTTTCTCTTCATTTTTAGCTATCTCTTGAGCCACTCTAAACTCTAATGTTTCATTTAATTCTTTGAGCTCTTTTGTTTTTTCCTCTACTTTTTTTTCAAGATTTTGATTTAACTCTTCTAGCTCTTTTTCTTTCTTTTCTAATGCATGTTTATAAAATATCTCTTTTGTAACATCATATCTTATAGCTATAAATTCTTCAATATTGCCATATTCATCAAGTATGGGGATAACAGTTGTATTAACATAAAAAGTTGAACCATTTTTAGCTAAATTTTTAACAGTATCTTTATATATTTTTTTAGCTTTTATCGTATCCCATAAAAGTTTAAATTTTGATGATGGTATATCTGGATGACGAACAATACTATGTTTTTGACCTAGAAGTTCCTTTTTTGTATATCCTGAAATTTTGCAAAACTCATCATTAATAAAAGTGATTACACCATTTATATCTGTTTTAGAAATTATATTACTTTTCTCTATCGCTTCTTTATATTGTTTGAACATAGTTTATCTCTTCTTTTATAAATTTTTAAAACTTAAAATCTAAATTAGTATAAATATATCTTCCCACTTCATTAAGAAGCATAATATCACCTTCTCCAGATGTCACAAGAATAAGGTCAGCATAACTGTTTGATGCTGTATAAGTAGTATCTAAAATATTGTTTACACCAACTGTAAGCATAAAACCTTGTTCAACTTTATGTTTCACTTTCATATTAAGAATACTCCAAGCATCTATCTCTTGTTCGCCATTTACACTATCTATTTTATCCCATCTATCAGATGATTTAAACTCTAATATTGCTGTACTATCATTTGCGTACTCATAGTTAAAACTCATATTAATACGAAGAGGAGCCATATCTGCTAAATCTTTATCTTCTCCTAGCGCTGGATTATTTTTTGTTCCTCGTTTATAAGAGGCACTCATATCTACTATTATTTCATCACTTGCATAGTAAGTTCCCGTTATCTCTGTTCCATATACTGTTGCATCTAAATTTACAAAGTTATTATTTTTAAGGTTCTTTTGATAATAGATATAATCACTTAGCATAGAGTAAAAACCTTTTACTTTAAAAGAGAACATATCGTAACTTGCTTCATATCCAAAATCTAATTCTGTATTTGTAGTCTGTTCTAAATCATCAGTACCAGTAATTTTTATAGTTCCAGCAGGTGTATTTTGTTTAAAATAAAGTTCTCTTCCATCAGGAACACGAGATGCACGTCCTACTCCAAAAAATATTTTATCTTCATCACTTAGATTATAGGTCGTTAAAAGGTTAAGGTTTACTCCTTTATAATCATTATCTTGCATAGTTATATTATCAGAACTAATCTCTGTTATATCATAACGTCCACCAAAAGAGAAACTAAAATCATCATACTCTTTTTCTATTTTTGTAAAAAGTGCTATATTTTTTGTTAGAGAGTTATCTATACTTTTAGTTGTTAAAGTTGGTTTTACAACTAAGTTACCATTACTATAATATGAGCCGTCCCAAGTTCTTTTACTTGTATCTAATCCTACTAAGATTTGATAATCATCTACTTCTAAAAAGTTTTTAAGTTTTGTACCCTGCATAGTTGTATCAAGAGTATGTGTTTTTATCTTCTTGTCACCAGCCGATGCCATTCTATAATCTGTTCCCATAGGGTGTTCAACATCTGAATAATAATATTCAAGAGAAAGTTTTTTATATTCATCTGAAATATCAAGGAGGTCATAAGCTACACTATAAATATTTGAATAATCATAAATAGCATCCATTTTAGAGTTAGGATATAAAACATTATCACTTCTATTGGCTGTATAACTCAAACGAAGCTTTTGATTATCTGTTAAATTTATAAAAGCTTTAGCCATAAGACTTTTTTTCTGATATGACTTTCTCTCTTCCTCTGAGACTTGAAATTGAGAAGCTGTATCTCCATTTTGAACAACTTGCTGTGCTAATGTATCTCCATTTCCATCTTTATATTGATTACTTGATTCTGTTGAACCACTTACTAGAAGTTTTATAATATTATTTCCACCACTTACTGTTGCTCCAACTTTAACATAGTTGAAACTTCCATAAGAAAAGTTTAGTTCACTTTGTGGCTTTTGAGAGGGTGCTTTAGTCTTTATTTTTACACCACCACTTAACACACCAAAAGTTTCAACATCATAAGGACCTTCAATCACTTCAATATCACTAATTTGATTTGCAAGTATATGAGATATAGGAGGATCCATTCTATTTGGACAAGCACCACATACTTTTGTTCCATCTATTTCGATAGAGATATTATCTCTTTTTTGACCACGAATATAGATATCATTTGCTATTCCACTACGACGACTTAGGTCAATACTAGGAACACTATTACTAAGTGCATTCGCTATATCAGCAGATGTTTTAGCTTTTTGGCTTACTTGTGTTAAAACTGTTGATTCTATATTTATAGATTCTAATTGGATTTCTGAGGCATTTAAAACTAGAAAAGATATTAATGATAAAGGGATTATTTTATTCATAATGGCTACCTTGATTTTTTATTGATGTAATAGTAGTTTAAATATGTTAAATTAGTGTTAATATGATAAAATAATTTTTATGAATACAATAGAAAAAGTAAAAAAAGTAATTTTAATAGCTGTAGGTTTTGGTCTTGCGACCTATTTAATGATAAGTGGATTTGCTATATTAGATAAAGAATCTTCTCAAGATATACAGAGTGAACAAAACAAGAGTGTGTAACTCTTGTTTGTAGTGTTTAAAATATTAGATAACAACAGATTTCATTTTTGCAATTAAATCTGTTTTATTAATAGGTTTTGTTAAGAAGTCATTAGCACCAAGTTCTAAAGCTTCCTCTTTTTTAGTTTCATCAGTTGTTAAAACAATGATAGGAACTTGTTTCATATTTTCATCTGCACGAACTACTTGAATAGTTTCTAAACCACCCATAATTGGCATAATAATATCTAGTAAGACAACATCAATATCATCTCTACCTTTGAGCTGACGAATAGCCTCTTGACCATTCATCACCTCAATAACTTCAATAACTATTTCACTTTTCGCTAATAAAGAACGTAATAACATAAGATTTATTTTATCATCATCAACAGCTAAAACTACTAAATCATCTCTTTCCATCTTATCTATTCCTTAGCTTAGTTTTTCAAAAACTGTTGTTAATAGTTCTTTAGTTATTTTTTCATTAATTACTTCATCTACTAAAATAGTGTCATTTTCATCTATATCTGTATTAGGTTTAGTTACCAATACTAATTTAGATTTGAACTCTTTACTATTATTTAACTCTTTTACCATAGAAGAGAAAGTAGCTACATCTAAATCTGTATACTCTTTATCAAAAATAACAAACTTATAATTATTAGTTTTAATTAACTTCTCTAAATCTTCTTTAGATGAAGCTGTTTCATAAGTTTTGTCTAATTCATTAAGAACTTTAATAAACATTTTTTCTTCAAAAGTACTTTTCTTTGCCAATAAAATATCATTTTTATACCCAGCTATAACTTCTATAGATGTTTCTTGAGGAGTTTCAACTAAGTCATCAGCACCAGAAACTTTCATTTTACGTTTAGGCTTAGGAGTTTCAACTAAGTCATCAGCACCAGAAACTTTCATTTTACGTTTAGGTTTAGGAGTTTCAACTAAGTCATCAGCACCAGAAACTTTCATTTTGCGTTTAGGCTTAGGAGTTTCATCTAAGTCATCAGCTCCAGAAACTTTCATTTTGCGTTTAGGCTTTGCACTTGTTTGAGTAGGTTTAGGAGTATCTTCTGTTGTACTTTCATTAATATCTATAATATGGTCAGATAAGAAAGTAGTTAAAATAGTTACTATCTCTTTACGGACTAAAGGTTTTGTTGTATATTCATCCAGTCCAGCTTCTATGAAACGTTCTCTATCCCCTTTAAGTGCATTTGCTGTCAGTGCAACAATAGGAATATGCGGTTGATTATATTCTTTTTCCCACTCTAAAATCTCTTGAGTAGACTCAACTCCATCCATATATGGCATATTTATATCCATAAACATCATATCAAAATCACCATCTTTACGTTTTTGGAAACCTTCAAGACCATTGGATGCTATCGTAATAGTAAGTCCTAAATCTTCCATCGTTCTTTTTATAAGTTTTTGATTAATAATATTATCTTCAGCAATTAATACATTAGCTTTAAACTTTGTTGAACCAGCTTTAAACTTCTTTACTACTTTTGGTCTTTCACCTGTAAAGCTTTGTTTATGAAAGTTTCCAAGAACTTGTGATAGTTTAGCAACATTTAATGGTTCATAAAGTGTTTTAAATACATTGATGCCTAAAGAATCAATCTTTTTCATAAATGTAGCTTTCGTAAGAATTACAAGTTCTGGAGTTTCCGCTGCATAAAGTGCTAGTTCCTCTTCTGATGAGTATTCATGATCTGCAAATATTATATCATAGTTCATCAGTTTTTGAAGTGCTTGAATATCACTTAAATCTTTAAATTTAGTATAACTTATTCCATAGAAATCTAAATATTCAAGTAGATAGTTTTCCTGTTTTTTAACTTTATGTGCTGATTCTTGTACAAGTATATTAATACTAGAATAACTATCTTGTTTAGTTTCAGTTACTGCTTCTGCTTCTTCAAAGTCTAAAGTAAAGAAGAACATAGTTCCTTCACCAACTTCACTTTCAAGATCAAGTTTACCACCCATAAGCTCGATAAAGCTAGTTGAAATAGTCAGACCTAGACCTGTACCACCATATTTACGAGCAGTAGACGTATCAGCTTGAGAGAATGCTTCAAATATTTTAGATTTTTGTTCTTTACTTACACCGATACCACTGTCTTTAACTTGAAATTGAATTCTCGTGATACCATTTCTTTTAGATTTTAATTTTCTAATATCAACATAGATTGCACCTGCATTTCCTGTAAATTTAAC
>JAMOOP010000118.1 GCA_027065385.1 Campylobacteraceae bacterium
GTATAGATACTGAAGATGATTTAAAAAGAGCAGTTGAAATTTTCTTGTAAGAGTGTAAAAAGTTTAGTAGATTTAAAAAATTAAATCTACTAAATGTGAAAATTAAAAACTAGATGTTATCTCTAATACCTATTAAAACTTAAATAATATACAATAATCATATCTATCCCTATTATAGCTTTCATAGAAGCTTATTTTTATATATAATCATATATAATACTTTTATCAATATATGCTAATTTGTGGCTTTATTTTCATTAATGGGGCTTATAATGTGGCTTTTTAAGGGTGTATTATGAAGATAGAATATATAAAAATAAAAGAAAGTAAAGGTATCTATTATATTGCTGATGGACAAGTAAAAGTTAAAGATAGTTTTGTAGTTCCACCACGAAGATTTAAACAAGATTTTAAGTTATGGTTTAAAGTTACCAAGATGACAAACGGCAAAAGAATCTATAAGAAAAAAACTTTGAAATATTCTCATGATACAAATTTTAAAAGTGCCGTACTTGATGCAGAAGAAAAAAAGAGACAGCTACAAATTAGTATCAATACTAATATTACTTATGCAAAAAAATCAGAGGGTGAATTATCTCTTAATGTGTTATTTGATAAATATATGCTATTAAAAGAGAGAGAAATAAAAGAAAACACTCTAAATATATACAAAATATCATACAACAAGCATATTAAGCCCACTTTAGGAGATAAAAAACTAAAAGACATATCAAAGTATGATTTGAACACTTTAAGCGATACAATGCGATTAAATGGCTATAAAGAGAGAACAGTCGAAACAATAAAACAACTAATGCGACCACTATTTAATTATCATCTTCAAAATGGAGATATAACAGTAAACCCTGCCCTACAAATCAAAAGTAATAAATTGAATAATGAAATAGAGATAAATCTAACTATGGAGCAGATAAATAAATTATATAAAGCAATTGAGGAGTATCCACTAGAACCATTCAGAGGGGTTTTTATATTTC
The DNA here is from genome assembly GCA_027065385.1 of Campylobacteraceae bacterium. Lineage (GTDB taxonomy): Bacteria > Campylobacterota > Campylobacteria > Campylobacterales > Sulfurovaceae > UBA1140. The sequence continues at coordinate 999 of JAMOOP010000118.1, forward strand.
TATCAACTGGAAGAAGATTAAACGAGATTCTAACCCTCAGATGGGAAAATATAAATATAAATGAAAAGTTTTTCACAATAACTAAAGAAAATAATAAAAGTTCAAAAACAAATAATTACCCATTAGATGAAAGATTATTAAAGGCTTTACCTGTAACGAAAAAAGATGGATATGTTTTTACAGCAGTAAGAAGTAAAAATAAATTATCTAATAGTACCCTAGATAAACATTGGATAAAATTATATAAAAGTGTTGGTATAGACTATCTAAGAAAGCATGATTTAAGGCACATTATTGGTAATGTGATGGTTAGTAATGGTGCGAACCTTACAGAGATAGCTGAACTATTAGGTCATAGCAATACAAACATAACTAAAAGATATTCAAAAAGTGATACATTCGGTAAAAAAAGAAGTTTAGATAAATTTTTTGATATTGTAGGATAAAGTGGGGGTGATTAGCCCCCCAGTATCATTTGAATTAACAGTCACTAGAATAAAAGAGATAGTTAAAAGTAAAAAAGATTTATTTGTTGGAGTTACTTAAATTTAACTTATATCTCAATAATAAGACAAGTGGTTATATAAGATATTTTTCGGTGTCAAAAATAGACACAGAATAACCGTGTCTCAAAATTGAGAACCCACGATTAAGCCTTAAATAGTACCAAATAGTAAGATTAAGAAAACTTTAATATTAAATTACCCTCTTTAAGCCCCTATTTTAGGGGTGTGGTTCGGTCGGTTGGTGTGGTGGGGGTATCGGAAATATTTACCATACTGTTTTTAAATACCTTTAATATTGTAATTTTTAGGAGCATCTTCTTTATCTTCTAGTTTTTTTAATCGTTTATCTAAATCTTCTATTTTACTACTTGATATTACGAAACCATCTTCAGTTTCTATAAATTCTTGCTTATAATTCTTTTTTCTATACTCTTTATCTTTATAAAATTCTAATAGTTCACTTGTGCTTAAATCTTCATAATTTTTCCCTTTACTTAGCAATTGAAAATTAATTGGCATTTCATCTATTATCACGTCTCTAATCTCTTTTAGCTCTATGTAATTATTTAACCATGATTCAACCCAATAAGGGATATTTTGCGATGTACCCCAATTATTAACTGATTTTGGATTTAGTTCAAACAAATTTGCAAATTCTTTTTTAGTATCAAATCCCCCTATTTTTAGGAGTTTATCAAATTCTTTCTTTTCCATGCTAATCCTTTATTTAATGATATTTATCATTATTGATTGACATATATCATTAAATATATATATAATGTCATTTATCATTAATTAATGACACAACTATATCATAAGGAGCATTAAATGCAACTAATACCAAAAGAAGTAATAACACACATAGAGGGCATCTACACGATACCAAAAGAGCAAAACATATCTCTAGCAACATTAGAACAAGATGGTTTTGTAAAAGCTCAAACTGCAAAGCTACTTATACATAGAGGAGAGTTGAAAGGTGTTAAGTTCGGTAAGAAGTTTTTTATACCTAGAATGGAGCTAATCAGATACCTAGCAAATCAATTAAATCTAATAGACTTAGATATACAATCTAATACTAAACAAACTATATAGTAAGCAATATAGGGATATTAGAATGTGTAAAATTATTAAGAGCCACAATCAAAGCCACAATGATGTCAATAATGCACCATTTAAGCATATAAAGGTTTATGATTTGAAATATCAGAATCCACCTCTTGATGTTTATTTCTCTATGTCTGATACTCCATTAGCTAATAATCCTAAAGCATACACTAAGGGATTCTCCTATGAGTTTATCAGTTGGGATAATTTTCATAAAGTTACTCAAAAGTACAGCTATTCAAATGCAGTTTTTAAAGATGGATATAGGAAGATAGACAATATTAAAGGATTCGGAAACTTACTTATTTTTGATATAGATAACAACTACGACATTAATAAGGTAAGAGAAGATTTAAAAGGTGTTAAGAGCCTTATTGTTACGACTAGAAGTCATACAGTAGAGCATCATAAGTTTAGAGTAATTATACCAACTGATAAACGAATTAATCAAAAAATAAGTAAGGAACTTTATGCAGAGATATTAAAAGTTACAGCAAAACATATTTGTAACCTAGAACCTCAAAAGCTAGATAATGTTTGTTTCGGAATGGATAGACAATATGCACCAAATAAGAATCAACAACATAGATATATAAAAGGTGATTTAGTTCCACTTGAACATATATTATTAATTGCAAAAGAGAATCTTAAAAAGGTGGTTCCAACTGTCAAACCTATACAGCAGAACCATATCAAAAGTAACTCTAATTTATCGTACCAAGATAAAAGAGCATATATAAAAGAGCATTTTACTGTTGAATTTATGAGAGATATTTTATCTTCAAAAGGTTTGACAGTTCGAACTGATGGGAGAGTAATAATACCAGGTAAAAAGACTAATGCTATTAGTTTAGATTTAAAAAGTGGATTTGTGAGAGATTTCGCAAATGATATTAGTTACGACCCAGTGAGCCTATTATTTGATTTTTATCATGAGGGAACACTTGCACAGATAACAGATACAGTATTTGAACAATTAAAAGGGATAAAATGAGTGAAGTTAAAGGATTAACCCCTTTAGAGAGGTTAAAAATAAATGATACGGAAATTATACCACAACAAAAAGAAAATGCCTTAACATGGTTAAAAGAGTTCAGATTAACAGCTGATGATTTAACTGAAGAGGTTGTTTATCTGATAGAAGATTTTTTAGTGGAGCAAACAATCACTAATATCTATGCAAAAGCAGGACACGGTAAAAGCTTTTTAGCACTGTATTTAGCCCTAAACTTGTTAGATGATAAAAAGATAAGCGAGTGTTATTATATAGACCTTGACAACTCTAAAAAAGCTTTACAGAGTAGAGGACTGGACAAAATAATAGTTAAGTATCCACAGCTTATTTATGTGCATAGAAGTAAGTTCAAACAAGCCGTTGAAGTTGTAGAAACGATTAAACATCAACTATTGAATCCAGACCTAAAAGATTTAAAAGGGATGTTGATAGTAATTGATAGTGTTCGTGACTTCTTAGGTGGTAAAGATATGCTCAAAGATAAGGATGTGATGCCCTTGTTGAATGATTTTAAAACGTTACGAGAAGCTGGAGCGACTATTATATTTTTACACCATGCAAATAAAGAGAATGGTGCAAAAGGTGCAACAGCTTTTATAGATAGTGTTGATATAACTTATCAGTTGAAGAGTATACAGCTAGAAAAACATAAAAAGATTAGTTATGCCCTAGAAGTTAAAAAAGACCGTATAGCAGTTGTTAATACAGGTTTTGAACTTGATACAGTTTCCCAAGTATTGAAAAAAGGTAATTTTGATATTGCGAATCTTAATGATGAAGAGATGGAACTTATAAATACTTTTAAAGAGATACTAGAAGAGAACCAAGAAGGAATCAATCAAAAAGCATTATTGAAAGAGGCTGGAACAAGTCAAGACAATCGTACACATAGAAATTTATTAAAAAAAATGAGTGGAATATTTTGGAAGAAATACCAAGGTGCTAATAATTCCGTTATGTATCGAACTTTGTAAGTATGGTTAAAATTTCCGATACCACTACCACACCAACCAACCGAACCACACCCCTAAAATAGGGACTTAAAGATAGGTAATTTAATATTAAAGTTTTCTTAAATGAAAAAAGAGAGTAAAAAATGAGAATATTTATAACAGATGAAACAGTTTTAGCAATGATGGAACTAGTGGGAAGATTTGAACAATTGATTAATACTCAAAAAAAACACTTCCTAGATGAACCAAGTGAGGAGGACAAGAAAATCATCAAAGCCATTGAACAGATTAATGATGAGATAGAAGAAAGTATCGGATTCTAGTATGAGTGTTTGAGGTGGATTAAAATCCACATTAAATAGATAGAGCATTTTAAAATAATAGGAATGAAATAGATGAGTAAAAAAAACAGAATGAAAAAAGAGATTAAAAAGTTAAAAATGTTATTGATTAAAAAAGATGAGATTATTAAAAGTCTCATTGATGAAAGTTTTAGTATGCAGGTTGATTATATGAAACTTTCTAAGTTACACCTCAACAAAGTGAACAGATTAGATATAGAAAATGACGAGATAAAATAATGAGCAGAACAGAATATGAGCAATATAAATATCAAAATATGAACGAACAAATACATAAACTAGAGTTAATCAACTTATCACTAAATGAAAACATTGATAGCTATTCGGCACTACTTGAAGATGATGAGAATGTAGAAGAGATAAAAGATTTAATGCTGGATTTTTTCTTAGCAACTAGAATGAATGCTAATCTTTTATATAACTCTTTAGAAGATTTAAGAAAATTAAATACTGCTAGTTTGAACTCTAATAGAACACCCGAACAATACATTAAGCCATTGAGTGATATTGAGTTTAAGAAACAATTATTAAGTCATAGATACTAATTGATTAACTCAATGTAATTATAGGTAATTTGTGGCTCAAAATGATTATTAGAGCCACTTACTAGTAAACAAAATAGACACTATAAAAAAGAGAGAGGAAAAAATGAAAGTAACAGAGTTAAATAAAGGAAAAGTTAGTGGATACACTCATGTTGTTTATATTAAAGATGACAAAAAGTGTATGATGGAGTTAAAAAAGTTTACTAAAAAATACGGTAAAGAACTAATCCAAGAATATTGGAATAGTACATATAAAGATTAAGAAATGAATGTATATTTAGCAGTTAGTAAACTTGATGAACTGTATGCGAATAATGGTTCATATGATGAAAAACTAATATTAGTGATGAAGATACAAGGATACACTACCAAACAAGCAGAGGTTAGTTCTCTTAAAAATATTGTGGCTAAAGAGTTGGAGAACAACAGCAAAGCCACAGTTAGAGATATGCTCATGAACAACTACGGTTATTCCCAAAGTGGTGCATATAAATTCATTGAAAGATTCCACTAAATCCACTACAAAGTGGAATCTTTCATAATATACTATTTGTAATTTAATACAAAGGTATAAAAAAATGTACACAATCGAAAATAAAAAAAGATTTAAAAATCTAACTTTAGAAAAACTTTCCCACCGTTCCGAAGAGTATGGAATTAAACACACTAAACTTCAAAGTCTTATACTTAATACTGATAATAAGTTAGATCGCATCCTCAATGATTCAACAATTACAGAAAATAAAAAGCTACTTCTAGCCAAGAAAGTATTTCTTAAAGATGGAAAAGACACAACTAATGAGTTAATGAATGTAATATCACAGTATAAAAGAGCTTTACGAGATACCGAAGCACAGTTCGAAACTAATAGACTAAGAAGAGCACCTCTTAGTTCAGACCAAAAAGCACTATTACCTCTTATTCTTGAACAGTATAAAACTAATGGGGAGTTATCAGATAATGATGATTATAACAAAGGTTTATTATTTTTAGCAGACAATGGACTACTAGATTCTAAAATTATAAAGCAAATAGATGCAAGAACCCCAAACAGCATAAGAAAAACAGCTAGTAGTTTACAATCAGATATAAAGTTAATAGATAATGCTGGTGTAAGCTATGCTGATAATATTGAATTTTATCAAAACAATAAACAAATTGAAGATATTGAAAGAAATATCTATATTGATGATACCTCAACAGATAACTAGATGACAGCTAAGCAAAAACTATTTATAAAACTATATAGTGCCGATAAGTCTATAACAGCAGTATGTAAAGAGATGAGTATCAGTCGAGGAGCTTTTTATCAATGGAAACTAAAAAATAATGACTTTAAAGACAAAGTAGAAGATATAAAAGAGGAGCAATTAGATTTTGTAGAGGATGCCCTTATGAATAAGATTAAAGAGGGTGATACGACCTCTATCATCTTCTATCTAAAAACACAAGGTAAGGGTCGAGGATATAACGAGAAGATGGAAGTAGATAATAATTTAATAGTAGTAGTGGAGTAATGAGAGTAGTATTAAAAAAAGGTCAATGTATATCTACTCTTAGAGGTTTAAACTATGAGAACCAAATAAAAATATTATGGATTAAATTAAGAAAAATTAATTTTAATGTTCCTAACTTTTCTATAAATGATGGGACAATAGTTAATTACAATGAAGATATAAAAGACCCGATACAATATCTTTATGAGTGTAAACATATCACTAAATATGAGAGAGAACTATTAAAAGATGAGAGATTAAAAAAGGACACAGATTATAGAATATTCCATGTGGAATGGGTGTAAAATGCTAATTTGTGGCTTTAAAGTGTGGCTTTTTTAATTTAGAAAGTTTTCTTAAAGTGCTATAAACCCCATAAATAAGGGACTTTATAGCAGGTCACAGTATAAAATAACCTTAGATGTTATCTCTAATTCCTAAATCTTCAACTAATTTAAGATATAAATCTTTTTTAGTTCTTTTGAAGTATTTCATAAGACGACGTCTTTGACCAACTAATTTAAGTAGTCCAAGTCTTGAAGCATGGTCTTTTTTGAAAACTTTAAGGTGTTCAGTAAGTTCTGCGATTCTTTCTGTTAATAGTGCAATTTGAACAGCAGTTGAACCTGTGTCATTTTCATTTTTTCCGAATTTAGTTACTAATTCTTGTTTTTTAGCCGAATCTAAAGCCATAATAGCCTCCTGATGGGTATAATAATCTAATTAACATATTAAATATATGAAAATTGAATTTGAATTGTATCTTAAAATTCTTATATTTTATTGATTTAT
>JAMOOP010000119.1 GCA_027065385.1 Campylobacteraceae bacterium
CAGAGGGAAATTACATTTTTATTTACAGAAAAAAGAGCTGGTTTAGGATTTATTTTGTATTTACTGACTTAGAAAGCAATATAAAAGAAAAAATAAGCAGATTTGTAGATATAAACCAAGTAGAAGGTGAGTGCTGTTTTTTTGTTTACCCTACTAAAGAAATTCCAGATTCTATTTGGCAATATATTACTCCAAAACATTTAGAAAAATTAACTTACCCAACTTATTATAACAAGACAATTTAAGGAGATATCTATGACAAGGGCTGAGCAAGTAAGACAACAAATAAAAGAATTGCAAAATTCTTTAAATGAAAACTACATGGCTTTGGCTGATTTATTATATGAAGCGTGGGTAGAGAGGTATTATTTAGAGTATGGTTATTCCTCACTTTATGAGTATATTGAGGCTGAACTTGATATTAAGCCACGCAAGGCGGCTTATCTAATTAGTATTAAGAAAAAGTTATTAAAGCTAGGTTTAGACTGGCAAGATGTAGAAGGTATAGGCTGGCGCAAGTTAGGTTGTATATCCTCACATCTAAATCAAGACAACTGTAAAGAGCTTATAGAAAAAGCTAAAAATTTATCTTTAAGAGAATTAAGTGCTGAGCTAAGTCAAGGTGGAGTTGATGTAGAGCAAGAAAATAAAGAGGAAACTCACAAAATTAGAATGACTATAATGCTAGATAAAGATAGCATGGGCATTGTGCAGACTGCTTTAGACGAGGCTAAGCACATTTGGAATACACAAAGTAATAGCGAGGCTTTAAAAAATATTTGTTATGAGTGGTTTATGAGTTTGGAAGAGAACTAATAAAGGAGTAACTATGCTAGTATATGTGGCTGGCAAATATACATCCAAGACACAAAAAGAGAAGCTAGAGAATATCAAAAAAGCAGAGGAAGTAGCTAAGCAGTTATTATTGAAAGGACTAATTCCTATAATTCCTCATAAAATCACATGCAATTTTGAGTTGGATGGAAGATTCCTGCACTGGAGTGCAGATGATTGGCTCATAAGATTTTGTTTTCCTTTATTAGAAAAGTGTGATGCTATGATAGTATCTTGTGGCTTAGATACTTCTTATGGAGTGAAAAAAGAGATAGAGTTTGCTAATTTACATAATATTCCAGTGTTTTTTGATGTAAACGATATAGATAAAATAAAGGAGTTAAAATGAGCTGGAAAGATAAATTTCCTAAAGAAAATATTTACTTTCAGACGGATAGAGGAACTTTATATTGTGGGGATTGTTTAGAGATAATGAAAAGATTCCCTGAAAAAATTGTCGATTTAGTTTTAACTGATATACCATATGGAGAAGTAAGTAGAAAAAGTAATGGCTTAAGAAATTTAGATAAGAAAGATGCTGACAAGTTAAACTTTGCTGTTTGTGATTTTTTAGATATTTTG
>JAMOOP010000120.1 GCA_027065385.1 Campylobacteraceae bacterium
GGATGATTAGAATTTAGGTAAATCCCACGAAAAATAAAACAAACCTTAATCCATATATTTCAGTTCAATCAATTCAGCAGTAAAATCATCACGATAATGACAAGCTCGTTTAATATCTGCCATTATAGTTTTACCAGTAGGAAGTACCTTTTTATCTTTATTGGCATTTAAAAATAATTGATAAAGATTAATAGTAAAACTTCTAAGTATAGCTATTGAAAAAGGCTCCTTGTAAGCTATATGGTTATCTTCTTCAGTTAGCATATCCAAATGGTAATGATATGTTTCTACTCTCCAGTGTTGGAGTATCTTTTGATGAAATTCTTTTGCTGTTGTTTTGAAATTAGCCATTAGATATTGAGATGTTATTGTAACTTCACCTGTGATTGGGCTTGTTAATGTTTTAGTGACTTTAATAAGTGATTGAATATTACTAAAGTTCTCATGACTCATAACTAAATCAGCACTTTTATTTTGAAAAATTTCTACTTTACGAGATACTCTTTTATTATTCTCATTTATATAATTATCTTCATCATCAACTATATCAGTAGGTTCCATAAAATTCTCAATAGTCTCTATAGCCTTCTCTTTAAGGTGCTTTTGGTTATCTTTGAGTTTTGCTATATATCTATTACCTTGATTGTCAATTTTATTTAATATCTCTGATTGAGTAAGTAGTGCATCAAATGAAAATATCTGTTGTTCATTACTAAAAATATCATTATCATTTAGAACTTCTTTAAGTGCTGTTATCTCACTTTGTTTATTTTTATCTAAAAACTTATGAGCAAATACAATCTTAATATCTTTATCTAGGATGTTGAGTATAGCCTTATGCTTCTCTTGTGTATATTGACCATTGATATCACTTCCTCTAAGCCATTTACCATCTATAGCAATATTCTCTTGTGTCGTAAAAGGAAAAAAGAACTCTCTAAACACCTGTTCTAAGGCATTATTATCTGTATTTACAAGTAGTCGATGATATGTAGATTTAGAAGGTATTAAAATCTTTTCTTTTTTTAAAACTTCTTTTAGTATCTTATTATTCTTGTTATATAACATCCATATGTATATCTCTTTAAATGTTGTATTCCCTTTAATAAGTGCAAATAATGTCATAAAAAGTACTTCGTGTAATGGATACTCTATTTTCCCAGTATCTACTCTATAGTCAGGTATATCTTTTAAAGCTACCAATAGCTCTTTTATTCTTGTATATTTGATAATAAACTCCTTGTTTTAGAACTTTAAGCAATATTTCTTCCAGTTTTCTGCTTTTATGTATTAAGGTCTGTTTTATTTTTCGTGGGATTTACCTACTCTATACTAAAGTTTCAAATATTTTTAATACAGATTTTAAAAATATATTTTTCTCAAAAAGATAAAGATATAAAAGAAATT
>JAMOOP010000121.1 GCA_027065385.1 Campylobacteraceae bacterium
ATCTCTCCTTTTTTTAATGATTTGAGACCGCTTAACATTTTGTGTAAATGAATTTTAATGTTGTAATCATACATAATATTATCTTATATATCCCTGAAGTCTATTACTAAAGAGTATAGAAAACTGAGAAATAATTTCAGCCCAGTTAGGGATAGACTTTTCCCATTTTTTAGCTATATTTTTATAAGCTAGAAAGACTAATTTTTGTAATGAACTATCACTGCTAAATCCTCCTTTAGTTTTAGTTATTTTTCTAATTTGTCTATTAAATCCTTCAACTGCATTAGTAGTATAAATTATCTTTCTTATTGGTTCAGAATATTCAAAGTATGCTGATAACTCTTCCCAATTATTAGTCCAAGAGTTAATAACCATAGGGTACTTTTCTCCCCATTTTTGCTCTAATTCAAGCAATGCTTTTTCGGCTGCATCTTTGGTTGGTGCCTTATATACTCTCTTTAAATCTGCCATAAACTCTTTTTTGTTTTTTGTGCCTATATATTTCATAGAGTATCTAATCTGATGAATAATACATCGTTGCACTATGGTTTGAGGGAATATTGAATTGATAGCATTACTAAAGCCCTTAAGTCCATCTACTGAAGCTATCAAGATATCTTCTACTCCTCTGTTTTTTAAATCAGTTACAACACTAAGCCAGAACTTAGCCCCTTCGTTATCGGTTATCCACATACCAAGTAAATCTTTCTTGCCTTCAAGATTTATACCTATTGCGAAATGTAAAGCCCTATTTTTATAAAAGCCTGTATCATCTTTAACTTTAAATACCATAGCATCCATATACACTATAGGGTATATGGGTTCTAATGTTCTATTCTTCCACTCTTCAAGCTCTGGTATTATTTTATCTGTAATCTTTGAAATAAGGCTATCTGATATTTCAATACCATACATATCTTTGATATGAGACTCTATATCTCTTTGGCTCATGCCTCTTGCATACATTGAAATAATCTTCTCATCCAAGCCATTGATAGTATATGTTCCTTTAGGGATAAGCTGTGGTTTATAGTTGCTTTTTCTATCTCTTGGAATCTCTATTTCAATCTCTCCCTCATCACTTTTAACCTTTTTAGAATAGGTACCGTTTTTACTTGTATTTAGATCAGTTTCAAGATGATCTTCCAACTCTGCTTTTAACATTTCATTGATGATTTTTTTCATCATTTTACTCATTACATTAGAGACACCATCTAAACCATTTAACTCTTTTGCAATAGATTTAAAATCAATATTTTCTAATACTTTATCTTGAATTGTTGTTGCCATTTTATAAATCCTTTTTTTAATTTAACATTTTACTAAAATTTGGATTTACACAAAATTGTGAGCGCTCCCTTTTAAATTGTCAAATGTCTCTCTACCAATCTCAATTTTAGTT
>JAMOOP010000122.1 GCA_027065385.1 Campylobacteraceae bacterium
TATTTTTATATTAGATACTTTGTAGTATAATTTCTATGATTCTTAGTTGTGTGAGCATACATTCTAAGAATCATCTTTTTCTTTAAACTATTCCTAATTCTTTATATTTTTTGTCTAAAGTGTAGTAAATATTGCTCATAGACATCAAATAAGTATATCGTTTATCCATCCTGAATATACAAGTCAAACTTGCAATAGTTGTGGTTTTATTAGTCGAAAAAATAGAAAAACACAAGAGAAATTTAAATGTGTCGAATGTGGTCACTTAGAAAATGCAGATTTTAATTCAGCTTGTAATATTAGAGATAGACTGCTCCTAGATGTTCTACGGCGTAAATTTTTAAATATTAATAGTTTCTCAGAATATAAAACTAAAGATTTCAAAAAAGAATCTATAAAATTTATTCTTGAAGACTATTACAGGGTTGCCTGACTATAACTTTTTTTTATAATTAGTTATAGTTACAGCTAGAACATTGTTTATTTTGTGCTAGTTTTGGTGACTCTCTATTAGAGATAGTAGAGTGGATAGAGAATAGGCTAAAAGATTAAAAACTATTATGGTAAAGAGGATATAACCATAAAACTAAGTGGTGTCCAGTAACTCATAGTTACATTAGACTCTCTTAAAATATCACCTGTCCATCTGTTACATGTATTTAAGATATTATATTTATGAATTGAACTATAAAAAGCATCACAATCCCAATACCCTTTAGATATAAACTTCGGTTTTTCTCCAAAACTTTTTAAAATTCTTTTCTCAATCTCTATATATTGCTTTTTTGTAACTTTTATCTTTTTTATATTAGTAAAATTATTTATATCTCTATAATATATAGTATGTATTAGTGAGGAGCTATTTATAAAAAGTGCTTTTAGTGCAATAGATACTTTTAAATCTTTCCACTCTGGAGTTGTAAGATATGTATCCCTATCTCCCCAACCAAATTCTATATAACCACTATTATCTTTTAATAGTTTTGGAAAAAGCTTTTTCCAATCTCTATTTGTCTCTTTTAGATTAATAATAATATCACTGTGCATATTATCATAATATATATATAGTGTTTTATCTTTTAGACTATTAGATATATTACTTCTCTTTGGAAAAAAAGTTAGAATATAACCTAAAGATATATAACTAATAAGTAATATTAAAGTAGCATATATTATATATTTAAAAAATCTCATCTTCTCTTTTCTTTCTGTTATAATAATATAAATTTATAAAATTATTGCTATATATTGATGAGTTGTTAATATTTATGAGTTATAATAACGACAAATAAAAACAAGGAAATATATTATGAGTGTAAAAGTTGTATGTCCACACTGTGCAAAAGTAAATAAGATACCTGTTAAAGAGAGTTACGCAAAGGCTAATTGTGGTAGTTGTAAAGAGTCAATGTTAAGTTATACACCAATAGAAGTTGATAAGAGTGACCTTTTACATGTTTTAGTCAATAGCGATATTCCTGTAGTTGTTGATTTTTGGGCTCCTTGGTGTGGACCTTGTTTACAGATGGCTCCAGCCTATGAAGAGGCTGCATTAGAGTTACCACTTAAAGCGATATTTTTAAAGGTAAATACAGAAGAGAACCAAGACCTAGGAGCTGTTTATGGAATTAGAAGTATTCCTACTATTATAGTCTTTAAAGGTACTAAAGAGATAGATAGAGTTTCAGGTGCTATGAGTAGTCAAAGATTAGTAAATTGGGTAAGACAATTTATATAGTTGTATGTCTCAAATTATGATATAATATTAAATGATATTATAATTACATTAGGAGTATTAGATGTCTAAAGCAAAAATATTATTACTTGAAGATGACGCTAATCTAAACGATACAATAACCGATTTTTTAGAAGATGAAGACTACTTTGTAGATAATGCCTATGATGGTTATGAGGCACAAGATAAACTATATGAGAGTAAATATGATTTACTTCTTTTAGATGTCAATACTCCTGGTATTGATGGATTTACTGTTTTAAAAGAGGCTAGAGAAAATGGAGTTGTAGCTCCATCTATCTTTATAACCTCTTTAAATGGTGTTGATGATTTAGAGAGAGGTTTTCAGAGTGGTTGTGATGATTATATACGAAAACCATTTGTATTAAAAGAGTTGCTTATTCGTATAGAGACACTATTAAGAAGAGGATTTTTTCATGAAGCTACAGACCTTATAACTCTTAGTGAAAATATAGAGTATAATACTAAATCAAATGAGTTAATAGTTGATGGAAAAGCAGAGACATTAGGAAATAAAGAGTCTGCTCTATTTAAACTTTTTATGAAACATCAAGATGAGGTTATATCGCATGATAGGATTTATAAAGAGTTATGGGATTTTGATGAAGACCCAAGTGATACAGCTCTTAGAACCTATATTAAAAATATTCGTAAAATAATAGGCAAGGAAAGAATTGTTAGTATCAAAAAACAGGGATATAAGTTTACTTCGCAACAATGAAAAACAGTCTCTTAGAAGATTTTTATCGCTTTATATCTTTTTGGTATTGGCTCTTATTTCTCTTTTAAGTATCTTTTATTACCAAAGCCAAGAGAAGTTAATGTTTTCTAACCAAAGAACAGTTCTCTCTGGCTATGCTACCGAACAGGTTAAAAAATTAAAAATTCTTCACCACTATTTTCCTACAAGATATAAATATCCAAGAGATGAAAGATTTAATAGTGCTATATATGATATAGAAAGAGTTTTAATATTTTCTACTTTAGAAAATAGAAATATTAATCTTGATAAGTCCATTTATAGAACAGGTAATAAAATACACTTTATTAAATATCTTGATGATTACTATTTGGGTGCTATGTATCTTATTATAGAGATAGATGAAGATAGAAGTTGGCATAAAGAGACAATACTACATATTATTGGAATTGGTACAGTTTTGCTTATAATATTGGCAATATTTGGACTCTTTTTTGTAAGACTCTTTTTAAAACCTATGAAAAATTCTATTGAACTTTTGGATAATTTTATTAAAGATACTACACATGAGTTAAATACTCCAATTTCAGCTATTTTAGCCAATATTGAGATGATGGATAAATCTGTTATGGCAAAGAAAAATATAAAAAAATTATCAAGAATAAATATTGCAGCAAAAACAGTATCTCATCTATATCAAGATTTAACCTACTTAGTTTTAGGTCATCAAAGAAGTTCAAATGATGAAAATATTGATTTAAAAGAGCTAATTTTAAATAGAGTTGATTATTTTTATATTTTAGCACAATCTAAAAAAATATCATTTGAACTAGATTTAGAAGATGCTTCACTATTTATAGACCCAATTAAAATAGCTAGAGTAATAGATAATCTAATATCTAACGCAATTAAATATAATAAAAGAAATGGAACTATAAAAATAGTATTAAGAAAAAATTACTTTTTAATATCAGATACAGGAATTGGTATAAAATCAGATAAAATAAAAGCTGTATTTGATAGATACAGTAGATTTAACCATAGTGTAGGTGGATTTGGAATAGGACTCAATATAGTTAAAAGTATTGCAGATGAGTATAATCTAAAAATAGAGGTCACCTCAATAGTTGAAGAGGGGACTACTTTTAAGGTGGTGTTTTAAGGTTTATTAATTAAATCTATAAAAAAATTTATTATTTTATCTAAATTAAAATTTTCTATCCATTTAAGTGCAGGACAATTTAGATATTCTAAAACCAAAATAATGACTAATACAGCCCCTACTAAACCTATAAATAGAAACTTTGTATTACTCTTTTCTTCTGGAACTTCAAGAATATATGAAGCTTGATGTTCTATTTGCTTATAACAATTTTCATTTTCAAATCTTAATCTGCTATTTTCATATTTTAAACTTGCTATTGCTTTTCTTTGGTTTTCCATGTATTCAACAAAACAATCATTAAAATCATAATTATTTATTTTTAGCTGATTAAGAATATAAGTAACCGAAGATTTATCTTTATCTTCTAAACGATTTTCTAAAATTATGAATTTTTTAATAATTTCATTTTCTGATATAAAATCAGTATCAATATAAAATTGATAGATTTCTATTAACTCTTTATCAATTTTACTTTTCAAAGAGATATTATCTGTTTCTTCTCTTATAGAATATAAGATGTTTTCGGCTTCAATAGGTTTATTATTTTTAAGTTTAAATGTAGAGAGTTTTAGTAATAAATTAATAATTTTCTCTTTGCTATTTGATGAAAATTTTATTAATTTTAGATAAAGTTTTTCTAATTCTTCATAATCTTTTTCTTTAGTAAAAAAATTCTTTTCACTTTCTATAATAGTTTCTAAAAAATAACTATTTAAAGGTACTTCTTTATTTAAATTATCTCTTGCTTCTTGTTGTTTTTGTGTTAGACTATTTTTTGCAAACTCTTTTTTTGAAAAAAAATGTTTATAAGTTGGATATAACTCAATAGCTCTTGAAAAATAACCATAAGCTCTTGAAAGTTCATTTTCTTCAAAGGCTTTTTTACCTAAAAGAAAATATTTATCTGCTAATGTTTTCATATTTTCTTTTAAAAATATATACTCCTTTTCAAGCTTTTTTACTGCTTTTGTACTATCTTTAGATATGTTTTTTTTAAATTTATTTATATCTTTGCTTGTAAAGTACTCTTCTAAAGAGTTAAAAGTTATTTTATCTATATCAATCCCTAATTCTTCAAAAAAAGGATATTCTGCAATTGGAAGTTCTCCCTTTATAACCTCATCAATATCTTTTTTAAGCACTCTCAAATTTAATGATTTTAAACAAATAATATCCATATAAGCATATTGTATTCCTATTAGATATATTTTTCCACTTTTTCCTTTAATAAAAACACCACTCCCTGATAATCCCTTAATATTATCTCTTTCTGATTTATCAAAAGAGTTAAGTGGTATATCTGCTCTTATTTCAAATGAATTATCATCAAAATCTATTTTATCAGGATGAGAAGCAGGTAAAATCAAAGAGTTATATGTTTTTTCTCTTGAACGAGGATAACCAAAAATAGCACATTGATGAAACTCATCTTGATAAATTTCTAATTTTCTAGTTTTTAATAAAGAGTTAACTTTAAAAATCAGAATATCTAGGTCTCTATTTTTTACAAAAAATATCTTTTCTATTTCAATTTTTTCTGCTCTATAATTTTTTATAGTAAATTTTTGAATATCAATATTTTCATCAATCTTTGATATAGGAATATTAAATTTATTTTTTAATATATGTTTCACAGTTAAAATATATACTAAAGAGTCATCTATTCTAACAATAACTCCACTAGCTTTTTCTATTATGTCCATCTCTTTTTGATACTCAATTTGAACAATAAACTCTTCTAAATCACTTTTTTTTAGTCTATTGCTCATCTATATTCCTTTTGATAAACTAACTTAAAATTATATTTTTCTTCATCTTCATAAGAAAAAATATTTTTTTCAATAACCTCATCATAATTACAGATAAAGTTTACTTTTTTACTAAAATCACGATTAGGATTTAAAATAATTCGGCTCAAAGCCTCCTTATCAGGATGTCCATGAGATGCACCATTTGTCAAAATAACAAAGTTATCACTTCTGATTAAATCTAAAAATTCTTGATTGATATTTTTTTTACTTCCATGATGAGATAGTTTTACAAATTCAACTTCCAATGGATTATCTTTTGTATATCCTAAATTTTTCAATGACTCTATAATTAAATCAATATGAGCATCTGCTAAAAAAAGATAATTTTTCTCTTGATACTCTAAAATAAAAGCAATACTTGCTCCATTATGTATACTTCTATCTTTTTTAAATGTCACTTTTGCTAACTCTTCAATAGATTTATCATAATTTTTACTATATGAAGTATAAAAATCATCTTCTATTCTATCTCTATATTTTTTATGAAGTTTATTTAGTTTTTTATTATTGGGAGATAAGAGAGTTAATTTTATCTCATTATTTATAATATACTCAATTTGATTATCTATGAAAATATATTGATTATATGCTATAAATCTATCAAGTCCATCAATAAACTCTTTAAAAGTTTTATATTCTGCATAGCTTGTATCATTAGAATAATCATCAGAAAAGATTTTTTCTTCAAAAGCATTAAACCAAACCTTTTTAATAATAGGATATGAAATATCTCCATTTTCTAATAACTCTTTTTCCATCTCTAATAATTTGATAATCCCTCCGATATGGTCACTATCAATATGCGTCATAACAACCAGATCAAGTTTATGATTATCTCTTCGTAATTTATCTATCTCTTTTTTTAGAAAAATACCATAAGCTTTTTTTGTTCCTCCATCAATCAGAATATTGCTATTTTCTGTTGATATTAAAATACAATCCCCATTAAATGCTTTTATAAACCTAAATAAAATACCCATAATTTCCCTTTAATAATGAAATTTAATCACATTATACAAAAAAGAGTTACAAAATTCTTTCGTTTTTAGTCACGGTTCATAAATTTTTCAATATTTTTCTCTACCCTCTCCCTAATTCTCAAAGGCTTAATTACCCTCATAAATGGTATCCATCTCTGAATAATAGGTATAATCTCCATATCATTACAAATCTCATAAGAGACCAAAATATCACCATTTTCAAGCTCCTCTATAACCCTCTGACTTTTCAGATATTTTTTCTTTTTAAAAAAACGAGCTACATTTGCCGAGATTTCTACTAAAACAGTATAGGTTGGTTTGTCCATATTACTATAAGCAGTTTGGATTTTTTTTATAAATCTCTCTGCTTTTATCTTTTGGGTGTTGTCTTTGTCAAAGGTTTTTGGCTCAATAGTAGGAAATTTAACCGAGATAATAGAGCTTACTCTTAGTTGTTTAAATGCACTATTGTTAATGAGATGATTTGTAGTCAAAACGACCAAATACCAATTCTCATTTAGATATAAAATCTTGATTGGGATAGAGTGACTATAGAGAATAGAGCCGTTTTTATATTGATATGAGATATTGAGATACTTCTTGTTGGTTATGGCATCTTCGAGTTTTTCTATAATCTCTTTGTGCTTGGTTTTGAGATTTTCATAAGGGCTATTTTCTATCTGATAGATGGTTGATGAGGTGACTTTAAGAGCCTGTAATATATCCTGATACTCTGCTGTTGTAAACTTATCGTAGAGAGCAGAATCAATAATAAACACAAGCTTTAAAAATTGCTTGGTAGTCTTGGGGTCGGATTTAAAAAGATTGCTAAAATGTGTTTGGTCTAAAAAATAGTAACAATCACCCTTTTTGAGTAATTTATCTGAAAAATATTCTTTTATTGCTTTAAAATCGTTTTGAATGGTTCGTATGCTACTATTATACTCCTTGGCTAACTCTTTGATGCAAACTTTTTTGCTAAGTGCTAGTTTTTCTAATGTTTGAAGTAGTCTAGTTTTCAAAGATAATTCCTTTTAAAAAATATGCACAGCCAACCAAATTGTTATTTAATACATGAATTCTACTATTTTAGTTATTTTCATAAATTATTATTGCTAAACTTATAAAAATACCATACCTTTCTACACAACTTAAATAAAAGATAAAATGCTAAAATACCTCAAAAAGAATATGAATAAAAGATTAAAAAAAGACACGAGATATTGGTAAAAGGCGAAATGAATACAAAACATAAAAG
>JAMOOP010000123.1 GCA_027065385.1 Campylobacteraceae bacterium
AGAAAAAACCTTCTATTAATTTTACTGAAAAGGATAGAGTTTTACTTATTAATTCCATTAATAAAAGCTCTCAAAATAATACTTGTATGGGACTTATATTAATTTAATTTTTATCGAATTCAGGTTTGATAGCACTCTTATATGTGGTTTTTCGTTTTAGTTTTGGGTGCATGAATGGTTCATTTATTCGCTCCTCAAAAGCTTGGATAAATATCATTTTTCCTTGCTCATTAAGCAGAGCATAATTTACCTTTTTATCAAAATGTTTACTAACTACTAACTTTTTTTTATTGACCAAATCAAAAATAATTTTAAAAACGATAATAGGTTTAAACACCTCACTCAAATCCAAACTTAAACTAAATCGCCCATCTCGTGGAGAGTGCAAAAAACTTATAGATTGATTAAGATGAGTATAATAAATCGCCGATATAGTCTTGGTATAAAGTAAGGTATTCCCAAAACTTATTAACGCATTAATAGGATTATCAGGTGGTCTTTTGACTCGCTTATTTATTATAAAATCTTTGGGCAAAAAGTACTGAAAACTATTATAAAATTTTGCCCAAATCTGCCCCTCTATCCATAATATCTGTTTAATATCTTTCTCTTTTTTTAAATACTCTTCTACATCAGATTTAAGCCAATCCAAAAATGGTTTTAACTCCTTTTTTCCATGTCTATAGTAGTGATATAAAACCTCTCGTATATTATCTGCAATCCCTTGAACAATCGCTTTTGCTATCTCCAATCTTCTATCTACATGGGCTAAACTTTGAGCAATGGTTAAATTTCCACTAATAAGTTGCTCTTTTGGGTAAAAACTCCCACTATAGTTTCCATAATAGTTAAAAAAGTGAACCGTAATTCCAGCTTTTGCTACAAAATCTAAAAATTTACTATTTAAACTAACCTCTGCTAAACAGTATAACTCCTTTAAATCCTCTATGGGGATATAGTTATGCCCTTTGCTATTTTTAAAATCTATTGAGTTATCTTTTCTCTTTAACTCGCCCATACTAAATATATATTGTGTGTGGTTTTTTGCCATTTGAAAATCTCTCTTTTAATTTTATATATATCTTTTTTAATTGCTTATATCCATCAAGAGCTAAAGCTATATTTTCTACCCTCTCATCAATATCTAACGGATACTCATGAGCTAAAATATTTCTAATCTCTCTTAAACTATCCCACTCACTACTATCTCTAACTTTTCAAGTCTTAAATATTTATCTCAATAGTAGCAAAAAATAATGATATTTAAGAAATAAAGCTATAAATATACTCCTACTTTAATCTATATATAATAAAAAAACGCTATAATTTCACATATTATAACAAAA
>JAMOOP010000124.1 GCA_027065385.1 Campylobacteraceae bacterium
GTGCTTTATTAGTTAGATTACAAGATATTCAAAGCAAACTTAAAAAATGTTTATAAAGGCTTAGCAATGCAAGTAATAAAAGTAAATGAGACAGCATACCAGGTAAAGATAAATAACAAGTTAGAAGTAGTATTTAATGCAAAAGATGAAAAAGAAGCTATCAAAAAAGCAAAAAGATATATAAAGGGAAAAAAATGAAATATTATCCATTCGCAAAAAGAACGAGTAACCTACCAATTAAAAGAGGCACAAAAATATTGAGAGAAGAAAATAGCAAAATCAGGGTATATAGAAAGCATACAAAGACTAAAATAGACAAAGAATACTTATATTCTTATCAATGCTTAAAAGTAATAGACTGCTTATTAGAGGGTAAATCTGTAAGCCAATTACTCAATAATTGCGGAGTATCAAAATTAAGTAACTATTTAAGTAATATCAGAGTAGCTATCGGCAGCAAATATATAGAAAGTTATAGAATATGGAATGATAAAAGACCAGAAGAGCATAAATTAGCTAATACACCAGAAGCTAAACTAAAACTTTTAGAATTAAAAAATAAAATTTTAAGCAAGTTACAAAGTAGAGTTTAAATGATTATATCTACATCTACAAAAAGGGATAAAAATAATTCAAAAGTTTATCATAATCCCTTTAAACCTTGCTATATAAGAGAATTTAAAGACCTGCTTAATATAATGAACACACAAGCAGTAAGTCCGTTTATATTCAAAAGTAATACACGAAAAGCAGATAATATCTTAACTCATCAAGATTATAAAATATATTTTTTAGATATAGATGATATAGATTATTATTGTGATGAGGTAGAATATGATTTATATCTCAAAGGGATAGAATTTATAGCCGTTCCAAGCCAATCATACCCTACAAAAGATTATAAAAAACATTTTGCTATAAAATTAGCTAATACCTTACCTATTCCGAATGAAAACCTATCATTTGAAGATATAAGCAGATATATTTGTGATGTTTTGGATATAGATTTTAATAGAATTGATACATCAGTAGCCAAAGACCCTGCAAGATTTTTAGCACCAGCAAGTGCAAACCCAGACTTTACAGATTATGATTTATATTCAATACATTATCCAGGTAAGCCATTAGAGATAGATTTTAGCAATTTATACACAAATACATCTATAAAAGTAGAAACTATCTCTAATAGTCTTACTTCATCAAATAAAGGGTATTTCAAAAATTATCCAATAGTTGGTAAGACAAAAGCAGGTAATAATATAGTTAAAATCCCAAAGGGCAATATAGTTACATTATCAAAATCAGCCCAAAAACTCTTAAAGTCGCAAACTGCTACACTAAAA
>JAMOOP010000125.1 GCA_027065385.1 Campylobacteraceae bacterium
TTGTTTCCAACCTCTATTATACCCTATAACTATCTTTTTAATTCCTTTTTCTATTGCAATATCTATAATCTGTTTTGCACTCTTATGTAAAAAGTTCTTAATATAATTATCTCTTCTACTATACCAAGTTGAAAAAAACTCTTAAAGGAGTTATCAACCTGTTTTAGTGTCTGTTGTGAGGCATTTGATGGAAGATTTCTATATTCACTCTCTTCTTTCTAATATATGATAAGCTTTTTTATATGATAGATACTCCTTAGTTTTAAAAAAATGTTGTCTAACTTTATATAGTGCTTTATTATACAAATCTTTTGAACTTCTTGTTAATCTTTTTAGGATTTTTAATTTTGTTCTATTTTTACTTTTGATTTTTATATTTGTTGTTAAAAGCACTTCTTTACTCTTTAGTTTATTTATGTTAAAAATAATTATACTATTTTTTTCATTAAAAAAAGTATCTTTTTTGATATAATTTGCCTAAAAGCTCAAATTCATCTCCACCTTATTGCTTTCGCAATTAAGATGGAGTTTTCTTTGAGGAGATTGATAAAATTAGAAAGAAATAGGGTAAAATACCAAATATTATTTATTAGGCTTTCACTTTGAAAACAATTACAATTATTGATACATTCGGCTTTTTTTTTCGTTCATATTTTGCTCTCCCTCCATTAAGAGACTCTAGTGGATTTCCAACAGGACTTTTAACAGGGTTTATAAATCTTATAGACTCTTTAAAAAGAGACCATAATACAGACTATATCGTTTTTGCATTAGATAGTAAAGAGAAATCTTTTAGAAATGATATTTATCCTTTATATAAAGCAAATAGAGGTGAAGCACCTGAAGATTTAATTAAACAGCTTCCTATTGCTATTCGTTGGATAGAAGAGATGGGTTTTGCTAATCTATCAAAAAGTGGTTATGAGGCTGATGATATTATAGCAACTCTTGCCACTTTTGCTAAAAAAGAGGGATTAAAAGTTAGAATAGTCTCTCACGATAAAGATTTATATCAAATGATAGATAATGGTAAAGTTGTAATATATGATGCTATAAGAAAAATAGAGATAGACAGACAAGGTTGTATAGATAAATTTGGAGTAGAACCTAAAGATTTTACAAATTTTCAAGCACTTGTTGGAGATAGTTCAGATAATATAGTAGGTGTTAAAGGGATTGGGCAAAAGGGTGCTAGTAAACTTATAAATGAGTTTCATACACTAGAAAATATATATCTTAATATAGAAAAGTGTGGAACTCCTAGAACCCAAAAACTACTTCTTGAAAGTAAAGAGATGGCATTTTTATCAAGAGAGTTAGTAACTCTAAAAAGAGATGTATTTAAAGATTTTGATTTAGAGAGTTTTGTTTTTGAAGATAAAAACTATCTTACACCTCTTCTTAATGATTTTAAAAAGTATGAGATGAGATTAGCTATTAAAAAAGCTTCTATAGATGAAGCTTTAGAAAAAAAACTAACAGATAAAAAATCATTTAAAGATATAATCTTAGATACAGAAGATAAACTCTTTAAAGTAATAAATACTATAACAGAAGATACCATAGTAGCCTTTGATACAGAGACCACAGGATTAGATAGAAAAAAAGATAAATTAGTAGGTTTCTCTTTTGCATTAGATGGCGAAAAAGCTTACTATGTACCAATATCTCATAGCTATTTAGGAGTTGGGGAACAAATTAGTATAGATAGTGCTATTTTAGCTATAAAAAAGATACTAAAAGCTAAAGTTGTAGGACAAAATTTAAAATTTGATTTAGCTTTACTATATTTTCAATTTGGTATAGAAGAGATTACACCCTTTGCTGATACTATGATAATGGCTTGGTTAATAAATCCTAGTGGTAGAGTTGGACTTGATAGTTTAGCTTTAAAGTTTTTTAGTTATCAAATGAAACCTTTTAAATCTCTAGTTAAAAGAGGTGAAACATTTGCAAATGTTGATATAAAATTAGCCTCTTTTTATGCTAGTGAAGATGCTTGGATAACATATAAACTATATTTTAAACTTAAATCAGCAATAGAAAATATGGGATTATCTCACCTTGAAAAAGAGTTAAAAACAGTTGAGTTTCCTTTTATAAATGTTTTAATAGGTATGGAATTAAAAGGTATTAAAATAGATACTAAAAAGTTACAATCACTACAAGACCTATTAACTACTAAATTAAATAAAGTAAGTAGCACTATTTATAGTTTAGTAGGAAGGGAGTTTAATATTAAATCTCCTAAACAGTTAGGTGTAATTTTATTTGAAGAGTTAGCTTTAAATGGTGCAAAACTAACAAAAACAGGATATAGTACAAATGAAAAGGTTTTAAAAAATATAATTAATGAACATAAGGTTATATCTAAAATATTAGAGTATAGAGCAACTCAAAAACTTCTATCTACATACACAACACCTCTTTTAAAATATGCTAAAAATGATAAAGATAGTAGAATATACACCTCATTTCTACAAACAGGAACAGCTACAGGACGACTTAGTTCAAAAGAGCCAAACTTACAAAATATTCCTGTTCGTTCAAAATTAGGAAGAGAGATAAGAGAGGCTTTTATAGCAAAGAATGGTTATAAACTTTTAGGTTTAGACTATTCTCAAATAGAACTAAGGCTATTAGCCCACTTCTCTAAAGATAGAGCTTTAGTTGACTCTTTTAAAAATGGTTTAGATATTCATACAGCAACTGCTATTAGAATATTTGGAGAAGATAATGCTAAAGAGAAAAGAGCATCAGCAAAAGCTATTAATTTTGGTATTTTATATGGTATGGGTTCGAGGAAACTTTCAGATGAACTAAAAATAACAACAAGAGAAGCAAAAGAAATTATAGAAAACTATTTTAATTCATATCCTACTGTTAGAAGTTTTTTATCACAAATTCAAGAAGATGTAAAAATAAATGGATTTGTAGAGACTATTTTAAAAAGAAGAAGATTTTTTGATTATAAGGGTGCAAATGGTATGCAAAAATCTGCTATTATGAGAGAGTCTATCAATACAGTTTTTCAAGGAAGCGCATCTGATTTAATTAAACTCTCTATGTTAAAAATAGATAAATATATAAAAGATAAAAATATAAATGGTGCTATGTTACTACAAATTCATGATGAGTTAATATTTGAAGTAAATGAGAATATTATTAATGAAGTAGCAGTTAAATTTAAAGATATAATGGAGAATATTATGGAACTGAATATACCGTTAGAGTGTTCTGTAAATATTGGTACATCTTGGGGAGAGTTGAAATAGATGAGTGAAAGTGCAAAAAGAGAATTAAAGCAACAATTATGGAATATAGCCAATGAGTTAAGAGGTAAAATGAATGCCGATGAGTTTCGTGTTTATATTTTAGGGTTTATATTTTATAAATATCTATCTGAAAAGATGGAGGTTTATGCCGATAGTTTATTAGAAGAGGATAATATTAGATATATTGATATAGATGATAGTGAGACTATAGAGTATATTATGAGTGAAGCAGTTAGTAATATTGGTTTTGCACTTAATTCTAATGAGTTATTTTCTTATATCTCAAAAAAAGGAGAAGAGGGAGAGTTTATTTTAGATGATTTACCTAAAATATTTAAAAATATAGAAAAAAGCACTCTAGGAACAGATAGTCAAGATGATTTTGATGGTCTCTTTTATGATGTTGATTTAACCGATAAAAAGTTAGGAAATACAAGTAAACAGAGAAATGAACTTATTTCTAAAATATTAGTACATTTAAATAAGATTGAGTTTAATATAAAAGATAGTAAAAGTGATATTTTAGGAGATGCTTATGAGTATTTAATTGGTCAATTTGCAAGTGGAGCAGGTAAAAAGGCAGGTGAATTTTATACTCCACAAGAGGTATCAACAGTTTTAGCAAAAATAGTCACTATAGGCAAAAGCAAAATTAAATCGGTCTATGACCCCACTTGTGGTAGTGGTTCACTTCTACTTAGAGTTGCACGAGAGGTTAAAGAGGTTACTGATTTTTATGGTCAAGAGCTAAATAGAACCACATATAATCTAGCTAGAATGAATATGATTATGCACAATATTAATTATGACTCATTTGATATAAAACAGGAAGATACTCTTGAAGCTCCACAACATTTAGATAAAAGATTTGAAGCAATAGTAGCCAATCCCCCATTTTCCCAAAAGTGGGAAGCCAATGAATTAAAGCGTACAGATAAAAGATTTTCTAGTTATGGGAAACTAGCCCCAAAAACCAAAGCTGATTTTGCATTTATCCAACACATGATTTATCAACTTGATGATAATGGAGTTATGGCTGTAGTTGTACCACATGGAGTTTTATTTAGAGGAAGTGGTGAGGGTGTAATACGAGAATATCTAATAGAAAATAAAAATTATCTTGATGCTGTTATTGGGCTACCTGCTAATATCTTTTATGGGACTTCTATTCCTACAGCTATTTTAGTTTTTAAAAAATGTAGAGAAGATAGTGAAAATATACTATTTATAGATGCTTCAAAAGATTTTGAAAAAGTAAAAAATCAAAATCATTTAAGAGATAAAGATATAGATAAAATTATTACAACTCTAAAAAATAGAAAAAATATAGATAAATATGCTTATGTTGCTACTCTTAATGAGATAAAAGAGAATGATTATAATCTAAATATCCCAAGATATGTAGATACTTTTGAAGAGGAAGAGGTTATTGATTTAGAAGAGGTAGCAAAGGGTTTAAAAGAGTTAGAGGTAGAGATAATAGAGAATGATAAAATTATTATAGATTTTTGTAATGAGTTGGGGATTGATGCACCTTGTTAGAGAAATAAGAAAATTAAATAGGATAAAAAGAGATAAAAATGAGTGATATAATAATTTATGAGAGTGGAGAGGTTGCATTAAGTACTACTGTTGAAAATGATACAATTTGGTTACGACAAAATCAAATTGCAGAACTATTTGGCAAAAATAGAACCGTTATTACACGACATATTAATAATATATTGAGAGATGAAGAGGTAGATAAAAAAAGTAATGTGCAAAAAATGCACATTGCAAATTCTGATAAACCTGTAAAATTTTATAGTTTAGATATTATTTTGGCAGTTGGATATAGAACTAACTCTGCAAGGGCTATTAATTTTAGAAAATGGTCAACTAAAATATTAAAAGATTACCTAATAAAAGGTTATGCTCTAAACCAAGAGCGATTACAACAAAAAAAGATTAATGAGCTAAATGCAACTATTGAGCTTATTAAGAGTAATATTGTAAATAGTGATATAACTCTTGCCCAATCAAAGGGGTTTGTAGAGATTGTATCTAATTATGCTAGAAGTTGGGCGTTGTTGCAAGGGTATGATGAGCAGTCTCTTTTGGAGGTGACACAGCAGAGAGAGGAGAGATTTGTTTTGGGTTATAGTGAAGCCAAAGAGGCGATAGCACTTTTTAAAGATACTCTTATGAAAAAAGGAGAAGCCACAGAGCTATTTGGTAGAGAGAAAGCAGGAGAGTTAAAAGGAAACCTACTTAATATCTATCAGACATTTGGAGGAGTTGACCTTTTGCCCTCACTAGAACAAAAAGCGTCTAATCTGCTCTATTATATTATCAAAGGACACCCTTTTAATGATGGTAATAAGAGGATTGGAGCTTATCTATTTATTCTATTTTTAGATAAAAATAGAGCTTTGTACCGAAAAAATGGGGAGTTAAAAATTAATGATAATGCTTTGGCTTCTTTGGCGTTATTGGTAGCTACAAGTCTGCCTGAACAAAAAGATATAATTATAAAATTGATAATGAATATGATATATGAGGGTTAAAATGAGTAGAGTACCAAAATTAAGGTTTAAAGAGTTTAGTGGAGAGTGGGAAGAAAAAAAGCTTTTTGAAATATCAGAAAAGCTTAATGTTGGATTTGTTGGAACATGTGAAAAATTTTACACAAATAAAGAAAATGGGATTTTTCTTATTCGTACAGGTAATTTAATAAATTCTTCAATTAAATATAAAAATATGAAATATATAACAGATGAATTTCATAATAAAAATAAAAAATCTCAAGTCAAAAAAGGAGATATTCTTATTGCAAGACATGGTTCAAATGGTCAAGCTTGTTTATATAACAGTGATAATGAAGCCAATACTTTAAATATTGTTATTTTAAGAGTAAAAAAAGATATAGAAAATTTTTTTTTAATTAACCAAATTAATAGTTCTTCTGTACGAAAACAAATTTTAGCAAAAACAGCAGGTTCTACACAAGGAGTTATTAATACAAAAGAGATTGCAAAGTTAAAAATCATTCTTCCCCAAAAAACAGAACAACAAAAAATAGCCTCTTTCCTAACCTCCATTGATACAAAAATAGAGCAACTAACTAAAAAAGTGGAGCTTTTGGAGCAGTATAAAAAAGGGGTTATGCAAAAGATTTTTTCCCAAGATATTAGATTTAAACAGGATAATGGGAGTGAGTTTGAGGAGTGGGAGGAGAAGAGATTATCTGAATTATTTAATTTTCTTAGAGGTAGCCCATTATCGAAATCAGATATTATTGAGGACGCTAAAAATAAATGTATTCATTATGGAGAATTATTTACTCTATATAATGAGAAGATTTTTACTATTAAATCTAAAACAAATTTAACAAAAGGTCAATTTAGTATTGTTGGAGATATTTTAATGCCAAGCTCTGATGTAACTCCACAGGGGTTAGCAACAGCGAGTACATTGATGGAAAGAGATGTTATTATTGGAGGAGATATAAATGTTTTGAGACCTACTACTAAAATTAATTCTATTTTTATTTCTTATTTTTTGAATCAAAATAAGAATGAAATTATGAAGTTAGTAACTGGTACAACTGTGAAGCATATTTATAATAAAGATATATCTAAATTAAAAATAGATTTACCTTGTTTAAAAGAACAAACCAAAAAGAGATTAGAAGAGACAAAAGAGTATAAAAAGGGACTTTTGCAACAGATGTTTGTTTAAAATTTAATATTGACATAAAATCTATACCCTGATATAATATAGTTAAAATATAAGGAAAAAGATATGGTTAATACATACAGTTCATCTATAGAAAAAGTAACTTTCAATATTCCAATAGAGCTAAAAGAGCAAGTAATAGCACTAAAAAATGAACTAAAAGTCTCACTCTCTGCTATTTATAATGAGGCAATAGCCAATTACATTAAACAAAAAGAGCTAGAAAAATGGCAAAAAGGTGTGAGTATCACGGTAATTCAAAATCAAATTCCCTTTAAGGACAATAAATCAAAAGCCCCCCAAGCAAATAATTTACGAACTTGTGTTTTGTTTGAAATTTTATTAATATTTAGTAAATTGATAGCCAAACTTCTAAGTAAAGAGGTAACAACAGGAATTTGTTTAGTTC
>JAMOOP010000126.1 GCA_027065385.1 Campylobacteraceae bacterium
CGATGGAGTATATAACGTCCCCATTTGTCAAGACCACTTAACCCAACACTCTTATTTTTATAACTTACGATACTTTTAGTAACGTTTGATTTTGAAATTCTAAATTATTAATATATTTAAAATAAACCTCATTAGGAGTTCTATTCCCAATAGTAGAATGTAACCTCTTGGTATTGTATTTCTCAATATAATTTTTGATAGAGTATTTCAGTTCACTCATACTTTTATAGTCATTCAGATATATCTCTTCATACTTAATCGTTCTCCAAAATCTCTCAATACAAATATTATCAATACTTCTACCCTTTCCATCCATAGAAATTTTAATATCATGCTCTTTCAATAGTTCAACATGCTCTTTGGCTGTGTATTGACTCCCTTGGTCAGAGTTAAATATTTCTGGTTTAGGATAGAGCATCAATACCTCTTTTAAGACATCTGTTGTTAGCTTAACATCCATACTATTTGAGAGCTTCCAAGAGAGTATCTTTTTGCTATGCCAATCAATGATTGAGGCTAAATATACAAATCCTTTCTCTAATTTTATATAGGTAATATCGGTACTCCATACCTTGTTTGGAGTATCAATAATGACTTGATTTTTATCATTTTTAAACTCTTTTAGAAGATACTTATATTTGTAATGTTCCCTGTACGCCTGAGTCGTTTTATGCTTGGGATATAGGGCTTTAATACCAATATACTCCATTGCTGTTTTAAGCTTTTTCCTACCTACATTAACACCTTTATTCTCTAGTGCTGTAACCAAGCGTCTTGTTCCATAATATGGAAACTCTGAATGTATCTCATTTAACAAATTTAGGAACTTTATATCCTCATCACTACCAAACTTTTTAACAGGTTTATAGTAGAGTGTTGACTTTGCTATATGAAGCAGTTTGCACTGCTTATTGATTGATAATTCATGCTTGGTATCGACAAAAGTTTTTCTGCTTTTAGATGAGACCAAGCTTTCGAGCTTTCCCTCTAAAAACTCCTTTTCGACTATTGTCTCTCCTAGTTTTTTTGCTATCATATCTTTCTCTTTTTTTACTGTCTCTAGCTCTATTTTATACTCTTTTACTACTGTGCTTTTATCGAATGCTAATGACATATTCTCTAAAAACATCTTTTTCCAATTTTTCACATTCGCTGGAAGCAACTCATATTTACTTGCTATTTCATTGATGGTCTGTTCGCCTTCTAAAACCTCTAATACTACTTTGGCTTTAAACTCTGCACTATATGTTTTTCTTTTTGTACTCATCTGTTCCTCACTTTTATCTTCTTATTTTATCTTTTTTAATAAGAGTATTTTATTAAGTGGTTTGCTTTTAT
>JAMOOP010000127.1 GCA_027065385.1 Campylobacteraceae bacterium
AAACAGTGTATCTTTTGAGATACCTAAAAACTCTTTATCTTTTAATATATCTGTATCAATATTATCTAATGCAATATAACATCTTTTACTATTATCTACAACTTTATAGATATTTGTATCTAATATTTTTATCTCTTCTATTTTGCTATTTAAACTATATCCCTCTTTTAAAATAACCTCATAGACTATATCTATATTTTTATATCCCTCTACAAGGTGGTTATCATTTAACAATGAGTTTCTTAATTGTTGGATTATATCTTCTTTGTTAGATTGTGGATTTACACTTATTTTTTCATTTATGATATAGTTTGATTTGTCTAGTTTAAACACTTTAAAACCATCATTTATAGGTTGTGGATTGTCCCCATACCCTTTTATAACTCTTCTTATTCTCTCTTTTGTAATATCACAAATAGTAGGATAATCAGGGTTATTAGTCTTTTCAGGTAGTTGAACTAATATAAACTTTCTATTTCCTTTGTCTTCTTGATTTAGTTCTAATACTGAATGACCTGTTGTTCCACTACCAGCAAAAAAATCTAAAACGATATCATCTTTTTTAGTAGATAATTTTAAAATATTTTTTATTAAAGTAATAGGTTTAGGAGTTTCAAAATAACTAATTGAACCAAATATTTTAGATAATTCACCTGTTGCTGAATTGTTATAACCTACATTATCCCAATTTGTAGAGAATGGAACACCATCTTGAACATCACATAAAAATCTTTTTAATTTAGGTCTTCCTTTACCATTTATACCAAAATAAATAGAGTTTTCCTCTAATAATTTATTTATTGTTTCTTTACTATATCTCCAATTTCCATTTGAAGAAGGGTAATGTTCTTCTTTTGTAAAAGGGTTAATTATAGGATAATATAATGACTTTGAAAATCTACCACCTTTTACATTTGCCATTAAATTATCTGGTATCCATTTACCTTTTGGGTGATTATCAATATTTTTGTATCTTGATAACTGTTCTTTATTCCTTGGTTGTCTATATAATTTAATTAAGTTAATATTTTTACCATATATTAAAATATACTCATGTGTTGAAGCAATTATTTTATCATTTGGAGGTGATGCTCTTTTTTTCCAAATAATTTGTTCAATAAAGTTTTCATCTCCAAAAATATCATTACAAACTTTTCTCATATTATCCACTTCATTATCATCTATTGATATAAATATTACACCATCTTCTGTTAAAAGTGTTCTAGATAGTATCAATCTTGGAAAAATCATATTTAACCATTGGGTATGTTTTCTTCCCTCTTTTGATTTCTTAGATTGAGTAGTTTCTCCATTTTCTTTTTGACCAGTTAATTCAAA
>JAMOOP010000128.1 GCA_027065385.1 Campylobacteraceae bacterium
TCCTTTATCTTTGGTTGGATTTGGAAGTTATTTTAACATCTAACCTCTTCAAATCCAAAATTACAACTTCTAATATTCGCTTTTTTAATGATTTTTATAAAAATTGCACTTTGGATTTAAATTCGGGAACTATTTCAGATTGAGATATGTTTCAAAAACTACACTTTTTGAGATACTATCTATTTTTTTGAACAATCCCAAAATCAAGTGTCTTAAAATAGGTCTCATTATGGTGTCTCATTAAGTCTATAATAATATAATATACTTTTTTGAAGTGAGGTTTAAAATGAAAGTAGGTTATGCAAGAGTTAGTAGTACAGGTCAAAATTTAGAGACTCAAATCGAGATTTTAAAAAAGGCAGGGTGTGAAAAAATTTTTCAAGAGAAAAAAAGTGGTACAGCTATGGATAATCGAGTAGAGCTTCAAAACGCTTTGGAGTTTGTCCGAGAGGGAGATATTTTTATGGTAACTCGTCTCGATAGATTTGCAAGGAGCAATAGAGACCTTTATAAAATAATTGAGATATTAAATAGAAAAGGGGTAGAGTTTAAAGCTACCAATCAAATATTTGACTCTACCACGAGTGAGGGGCGAATGATGATAGGAATGTTGGGTACTATGGCTGAATTTGAAAATGATATACGAAAAGAGCGACAAGCAGAGGGAATTAAATCAGCTATGAAACGAGGGGTTAAATTTGGAGCTAAACGAAAGATGAGTGATAAACAGGTTTTAGAGGCTATAGAGTTACAAAAGAGTGGAGAGTTTACCAATCAACAGATTGCTGATATATTTGGAGTGGGTCGTAGTACTCTTTTGAGATATGTAGCTGAATGGAAAAAGAGATAAAAAATTGCACATGTGCAATTTTTTTACAAAAACTCATATTAATAATTTTAAATTCTACTCCTCCTCAAAAATATTCAATTTATTCTGTTTAGCCAATTTATATAAAATATTCCAAATTTTATCAATATTATCATAATCAATACTTTCACCACTCATATCATATAGTTTACCATTAGGAAAGATAGAAATATCTACAGCTCTATCTCCCTGTTTGAGTTGAACTATTTTTTTATGGGCGAAATTAGTTTTTAGATACTCTTTAAAAAATTCTATGCTAGAGAGGAAAGCATGTTTTTTTAATTCAATAGCACTTTTTTTAATAACATATAGATTTTCCCTATTTTCATGTAGATACTCCCAAAGTTTTTGAGCCTCTTTTTTATCAATATATGATTGTTCCTCATCTGCATAATAAAGAAAACCTTTTTTACTACACTTTATAGGTCTTTTATCTTTTGTATAGTGTAACAGTACATTTGTATAATATTCTCTTATCATAGCTATAAATGATTTTAAATTAGTTGTATTTTTGCGAATAGTGAATGTAATTTCAATAACTTTTCTAGCTCTTTTTCTCTCTTCTAATTTAACTTCTAAATCAGTAAATTTATTTATATCTGCTTCTGCTCGTTTAAGTACTTTAATTTTGAAGTTTGAATATAGTTTATGACTATTTGGAACTTTCAAAATATTCTGTAACTCTTCAACATCAAAAGTTCTTGAACCAATTTTATCATACTGTTTTAGAAGTAGATACATTCGTTTTGAATAACTTGATTTCATTGGTAAGAGATGTCTAAAATCAGCTAATATTCTAGTTCCAATAATTTCAATTAGATAAGGCTTTAATCTCTTATCAAAGCGACAAGTAATAAGTCCTTTATGACTATATTTAAAATAAGAGAACCAATTTACTATCTCCCAATCATTTTCATGTTCAGTGGGTAACTCTAATGGTTTACTCATTAAAGATTTTACTGTGCTTTTTAATTGTTTAGAGTTCCATTTTCTACCTGTTTTAGACTCCAATTCACTAATCGTAAATTTATAATCTTTAAAATCTTTGTCCTCTTTTGTAATACTTGTTAATAGTGTTAAAATAATATCAATTTCTGCTCTCGTTAAAGCATATCTTGCATTTACAATAATATGTGATTGTCTTGTGTGATTTCGTTTACTTAAGTCTCCATTCATGATTATATATTACCTTTTTATAAATTAGTAATATTTTAACATAAAATAATTTAAGATATACATTACTTTATTTCAAAAGGGTAATATATAACGGATAAAAAGTAATATTTGACGGATAAAAAGTAATATTAAACGGATAAAAAGTAATATTTAACTCTTCTAAAGCCCTAGATTTCGGGCTTCAAACGACCTCTACAGCTTATTACAGCTTTTACATTAAAGAATCTAGCCATTTCAATTCGAACTTTTGAGGAAATAAAACAGCTTTATTTACATTTTTTGATTTAATTTTTTGTTAATTTAGAGACATTTAAATATTACTTTTTATCTACTAAAAAAACAACTATCAAAAAAACTCTTAGCTGATTAAAAAAGAAAAAATTTACCTATAAGTAAAAAATCAAAAAAACTCTTTCATAATCTCTTCAATCTCTAAAACTTCTTCCTTAGTAAGTTCTAAAAAATATTTCTCTTTTTTTCTTTTTGAAAGTTTTCCATCATTTTGTAGAATAAATGTAATAAGCATTTTTATCATATCATTAGGCATAGCAACAACTTCATAAATCTCATAACAAGCTCTATCAAAACTATCAAGATAACGAAGCTCATTAGGTAGAGTCTCTTTAATTGTTTTCTCTACAGCCTCATAAATAAACTCACAACTCTTAGTAATATCAAAAAAACGATACAAATCAGAAGTCTCATTTAGTATCTTTACATTTCCTCTTATAGTAGCTTCCCATCTGATCATAGACATTAAAGGCATAGTATGAGCTACTAGAATAGCTCTATATTGCTCTATATCGTCTAAAATGACACTTGATAAGGGGAATACTACCCCTTTAGGATAAAAGCCTTTCTCGGCTAATATATGATGAAGCAGATACCTATGAATTCGTCCATTACCATCTTGGAGTGGATGAATATAGACAAAAGCAAAAGCGATAATAACAGCATGAAGTACAGGGTCAATATTATCTTGGGTTAGCTGTTTATGAAGCTCTAACCAATCCTCTATTAGAACCTCTAAATCTCTGCTCTTTGCTCCAATAAATTCAGGTAGAGGATAGTTTTCCCTATCTCTATCTCCTAAAAAGACTTCATCATCTCTTAAACCAATTTTTATAAACCTTGTATCACCTATAAGAGTAGCATGTAATCTCTCTACCTCTTTTAGTGAGAGTGGTATATTACCTGCTTGATTTATAATCTTGCCCCAATTCTCAATTCTATTTTTAGAAGCTCTCTCTCCCTCTATCTCAAAAGAGGCTTTGGAATCAGCTAATAGTAAAAAACTAGAGGCTCTTCTAAGAAGTGATTTTGAGACTCTGTTAATAATATTACTAATCTCTATGGAGAAATTAGAAGAGATATAATTTTCTAGCTTTTGAGTTTTTTGTATAATAGGACAAAATCTATTCGTTCCTAAAAGATTATTATTGATTTTGTGTCGCTTTGATTTAATTGGATTCTCTCTTGTAAAATATTTTTTTGCATCTAAAAGGTCATCATATCTTCCTATTGGTAAATCATCTATTGGTAATCTCTCATCTAATAAAAACTCATAATAGAACCATATCTTCTTATTTACAATTCGTTTGGGGTTGGTTTGAATATTTTTTATAAGCTCCTCTTTGGGAAAACTCTTTAAAATATATTTTAGAACCAATAAATCTATACTCTCATGCTTAATAGCAAACTCCAAATGAGCATAAGCAGACTTCTCTATTTTGAACTGTATATCAAATACTCTCCACTCTCCTTTATCAATGCGTTGTGAAGTTAATCGTTTGGTACTAACAGAGCAAGGAACTCTAAGAGGAACAGTTAATTTAAAATACTCTATAAGCCATGAGAGACCAATTAGATTAGAGTTGTTAGGTAAAAGCCTATTTTGAAAGGTAGTAATCATAAATTTATCCATTTTTTATTGAGATTTTAGTAATTTATCTGTTTTTTTTGTAATAAATCACTAATTTTTCGATTTTTTTGTAATTTATTGGAGTATATCATATTTGGTATGGTATAAAAAGAGAATTGATGTATATATTAAAAATACCCAATATATACAATATATCTAAGCTATATATTATATAACCTAATATATAATACGATTAACAGACTAAAATAAAAGGTTTTAAAAAATGAAACAGTATAATTTTAAAATAACCCCTGAACTAGAAGAGAAAGTAAAAAAAGCTCTTGAAGATAGTGGACTTAGTGGCAAGAGTGAGTTTTTGGAAGATATGGTTACAGTTTACTCTTCTCATTTGGTTAATCGTAATGAGACAGATATTGATATGTCTGCTTATAAGCATATCAATAGTAAAACAAAAAAGGTACTTCATAAAACCTTTTTACATCTTATATCTACTATGGATTATAACTTCTCTTCACTCCTACAAGAGAAACTTTTTATAGAAGAGGAGAAACAAAAATTAGCCAAGAAATCTATAGAGGTTGATAATCAGGTCAATAAGATAAAAATAGAGTCAATCGAAGAGAAAAAAAAGCTAGAGCTAGAACACAAAGAGCAGATAGATACTATAACAGCAGAGAATAAGGGTTTAAAAGAGAGATTAACCAAAGAGGAGGGATTACTTGCCAAAATAAAAGAAGAGCTTCTATCTTTGAGTGTGATTGCAAAACAGACCACCTCTGTTATTGAAGAGAACAAAGAGTTAAGAGCCAAAGTCTCATTAATGGAAAAAGAACATAAAGAGGAAACAACTCAATTAAATAAAACTCACTCAAAAGAGAAACAGATTTTAGAAGAGAGATATACTGTAGAGACTAAAAGGTTAAAAGCTAATATTGATGAACTTGAAAAATCTCTTACTGCTAAAGATAAAAAACTCTTTGAGGTCTCTCACACTTTGGAGCGTTGCAGAGAGGATTTAAAATCACTCAATAAAAAAAGAGAGAGCGATTTAGAGAGTTTTAAAAAACAAAAAATAGAGAGTCAAAAGAGATTGGATAGTGCAACAAAAGAGTTAACAGAAATTAGTTCTTTATATAATCAGCTTATTGGTAAAATTGAGGTTTTTGAGAAGTTTAATAGGGAAAATAGCTAAAAAAATTGCACATGTGCAATTTTTTAGTAGTTTGATAACTCTTTTTTTAGATAATTCAGTATTTTGCTAATAGTTTTTTTATCTATTTTACTACTATCTATAGTGATTTGATTATCTACAACCACAAGACATTTAGGAGAAGATTTACTAATTTTTTGATTTTTCAGGCTCTTTACTCTATTTTGAAGCCATGCTCTATCTCGCTTTAAAAATTCATAATAGACCTCTATCTGCTCTTTTTCATTTTCAAATTTTCTTAGAAGTGTTAGAGCAATTACATCATTTGTAGAGTTATTTTCTCTTATATCTTTTAAAATCTCTTCACTAAGTTTCAAAAGTTTTCTCTTTCTGCTAATATCACTCTCTGATTTACCCAATTTTTTAGCAAGTTCTTTAATCTTGACACCAGAGGCGATAATATCAGAATATGCTTTTGCCTCCTCTAATAAAGATAAATCTACTCTAGTGAGGTTCTCTATAGTAGCTAAAATTCTTAAATCATTATCATCTATATTTGTAGAGATAGTTACAGGAATAGTCTCTTTTCCTAATAGCTCAAAAGCTCTTTTTCGTCTATGTCCTGCAATAATTATATATTGGTTATCTTTTTCCATCACAGATATAGGTTGAAGTAAACCATTCTCTTTTATTGTATTTGCTAACTCTTGTAACTCTTTCTCATTATATTCAAGTCTTGGTTGATATGGATTATCTATAAGATTTGATAGTTTAACCTCTTTTGGTCTCTCTCTTTTACTCTCTTTGCCTTTTACTCTATTTTGCAACCTATTTTTTAAAAAATCGTTTACCTTTGATTTATCTTCCATACTATTAACTCTTTATAAAATTTTTAAAATCTTTTAACAGAGACTTAACTCTTTTTTTAGCTATTCTATAAGCAATAAAATTTTCAGCACTCAAATTTTTGAGACTCTTTTTAGTTTTATTCATTGTCTTAATCATCTTGGTATATTTCAAGTGAGAGAATGAGATATTTATCTCTCTATATTCGTAATCCTCATCTACATCCTCTTTTGATATGATATTGGTCATACTTGACACTATTCTATCTTCAAATGTTTTTCTCTCCTCTGTAGTTCCACTATCTTTAATCATATTGACACTACAACTAAAATTCTCTACATCTACATTTGGTGCTAACAGTGAAGCAATACTATTAGCAAAAGTAGGTATTGTATCTGTTAGCTCATCATCATCTCTATAGTTATTGAGTATAAAAAAGAGATTAAGAGGTTTTTGATATGGATAGATAGGCTCATCATTCTCATCAACAATCTCACTTAAAAATATTAGCTCTATGGTCTTTAGAGTCTCGTCTATCTCCTCTTGGTCACTTCCAAATGGCAAAACAAATATATCCACATTTTTCAAAGCATCTAACACCTCTGCATTAGAAAGCTCACCAGGGGTATCTAAAATAATAAATCTTATCCCTGCCTCTTTTATCTCATTTATAAAAGAGGTAGGTGTTAAATCCTTATCCTCTGCTTGTAGCTCTGCATAATTTATTACATCCGAAGATGTATATTTTTTTACATCTCTAGTAAAATCAAGATTTATAATAACAGCTTCACTATTAGATAAACTATCATTTAAAATCCTAGACAAAGCACTTTTCCCTACTCCACCTTTTAGATTCATAAACATAATCACTACAGGGTCTTTAGAGAGGTTGCTATTGGCTTTATATTGTATATAACTCTCTAGTAGAGCTTTATACTCTTTGGGGTTCTTTTTTTTCATGTGCCTAATATTTCCCTCTGTATAGTTGAAATATTCAGCTAATTCTGTATTTGTTATATTGATACCTAAGTTATTCATATCTAACCTCTAATTCGTAATATTTTACGATTTTATCTATTTTTGTATCAATTTTGGTTGAAATTGGGTGAAAAAATTGCACATGTGCAATTTTTTCGATTCTCTCTAACTAATGTCAAATCTACTAAATTTAGTTAAACAAGATAAGTTTAGAATTTTGAGGAAGAGTAATATAGATTTTTTTAAAATTTAGATAAAATTCCACTATCAAAAATAAAAGAGCATCTATGTCAAACATTATCAAAGCATTTATAAATATAACAAACAACCCAATAGTAGAGTTAGTAGATTACTATGGTGGGAAGAATAGAGTAAATAATGCAGGTAAAGCACTAGAGATTTATATTCAAGATGCTTTTGCAGGTACAATAAATGAGTCAGACAAGTTAAAAA
>JAMOOP010000129.1 GCA_027065385.1 Campylobacteraceae bacterium
TTTCCTCAAGAGTCATCTCTGTTTTAAAAGTTAATTCTACTAGTTCTGCCCACATATCAAGCGTACCAAATAGAGGAGTAAGGAGAACTATTTTGTATTTTTTCCCAATTTTTTCAACTTCACCAACGACCACAACATCTCTATTTTCAATTTCATCTTCTTTTCTTCCTTCCCCTTGCTCTCTTAAGCCAATTTTTTCTTTGGCCTCTTGATTTAAAATAAAATATTTATCTTTATAATACCTTTTAAATTCTTTTAAGTTCATAGCGACCTCCCTTGCAGTCGGAAACCCTGCTTTTAAATATATTGTTCTACTTTCCAATCCACTATATTTCTCTCTTTACTGTCAAATTTTATACCTAGAAAATATATCTCTTTTCCCTCTGATTCATACTTTTCATAATACTTTCTTTCCTTTATCTGTTTTATTGGATCTTCTTTGCTGTCAACTTTAAATTCCATTATTACAATCATTTTATCTATTTTTATACTAAGATCTATCCTTCCCTTATTTGTAGTATCTTCTGCAACTACATTATAACCAAGTGCCTTTAGATATACATATATTACACTGCTATAATAGCCTTCATATCTAGATATTATATTGTTTACATAATTTTCATATGGTATTGAAGAAAATATTGATTTAAATACTTGAATTAGACCTTGAAAATCTCTTTTTTTAAGTGTTTCCTTTATTAAATTTCTAAATCTATATTTTTCATGTCTTTGATTTGTTAAATAGTCTATAAATAGATGATTTAATGAAAGTTGTATTTCTATATTGGGAATACACAAAACATAATTTATAACACCTATATCATCTATTATACGATCTTTAAATGTAAGATATCCAGTTTGCCATAAAAGTGCTAGTATATCTATATATTCTACATCAAAGGCATCAAGACCTTCTTCTGATATCGAGGCATTTTCTAAATCTGGGAGATAATAATTTTCCTCTCTCAGTTTATCTATTAAAAATGAAGGGTTCCCTGTACTCCACCAGTAGTTTCTAAATTCATAACCTTTGGATATAAAAAGCAGTATATCATATGGATTATATACTTTTTCTCCAAAATAATTATACCCATTATACCACATTTTTACCATCTCTAAATCCACACCTTGCAGGTGCTCAGAAAAAACTGTCTCTAAATCATTATGTGTATATCCACATATCTCTGCATAATCTTTATCTATGGTTATATCTTCAAGATTATTTAACCCACTAAATAGATTTAATTTAGAAAATTTGCTAACACCTGTTATAAATACAAATCTTATGTATCTATCACTATCTTTTATAA
>JAMOOP010000130.1 GCA_027065385.1 Campylobacteraceae bacterium
ATTATAGACCAAGAAAAACACTTGGTTGGAAAACTCCTTATGAGGTTTTTTATGAAAAATTAAAGGCTTCATAGGGAGATTTTAGGTAGAATTTTTATAAAAATTGCACTTTGGATTTAAATTCGGGAAATTATTGGCTATTGCTTCACTTGTTTTATCAAATAGCATAATGGGAAGGTGTGATTTTTTATTGGCATTGCTAAGTTTCCCTTTTAATTTCTTTAAACTTATTATAACCTAAAAAATCAAATTTCCAAAAAAATAGATATAATACGATATGACAAAAAAAACATTCTATCTATTTATAACTTTATATATATTAGCACTATTTTTTGTAGCAATTAATCTACCAATAGGACCAAATGAGGCAAAGGTATTTTATACGGATAGTGGATTTTTGCAATTTATGACACATCTCTGTTATGGTTGGTTTGGTAATGGATTGGATTTTAGATTGCCATTTTTGCTTTTTGGGCTTTTAAATATATATCTTTTTTTTATAATGAGTAAAAATTATTGTAAAGAAAAAGAGCAAAGTTTTTTAGCTACTACAATTTTTTCACTATTACCTGGTATTATTACGGCATCAGTAATAGTTAATGTTGCTGTGTTTGTTATTACATTGGTTTTGGAGTTTCTAATTTTACAGGCAAAGAGGCAGGTTGTATGGCAAGGAGTGGTTATGCTCCTGCTTCTTTTTGTGCATGATGCTTCTGTTATCTTTTTTATCTCCCTTTCTATATATTTTGCATTTAAACAAGATAGTAAGCTTTTTGGTATTGCTATAATTTTTACAGCTATTAGTCTATTATATTTTAATGGTCTTGATATAGGAGGAAAACCTAAAGGTAAATTTTTAGAACTTTTTGGACTCTATGTAGCACTATTTTCCCCTCTTGTTTTTATCTATTTTTTTTATGCACTATATAGAATATGGCTTCGTGAAAAAAAAGATATATTATGGTATATCTCTTTTACAGCATTTTCTTTATCTATTTTACTCTCTTTAAGACAACAGGTTATTATGACTGATTTTGCCCCTTATGTAATAGTAGCTGTTATTTTAATGTTGGTAACCTATAATAAAACTCTATTTGTTAGACTGCCACAATTTCAAAAAAATTATAGATTAGGATATAGAATAGTAATGGGAAGTCTGATTTTTAGTTCTTTAATTATACTCTTTCATAAACCTCTTTTTTATCTTTTAGATAATAAATCAAAACATTTTGCTTATCCTTTCTATAAAGCATATTGGCTAACATTAGAATTAACTAAAAAAGAGCAGAATTGTTACACTGCTAAGAGTCGTAAAATGCAGTATCAATTAAAATATTATGGGATAAGTGAGTGTAAAGATAGAGATGTTCCTAAAATACACAATTAAACAAAACTTATAGACACTATTCGTATCAAAAATATAAAATATACTCTCCAAATGGTAGAATTGTCCAACACATTTAAAACAAGGAGAACTCGATGGCTCAAAAAGCGATTAGAGAATACGACGCAAAGTCGATTTTAGCTCGACATTGGGATAAGTACTTTCCAGACTTTACTTATGCTTATGAAACAGTAATGGTTAAAAATGGAGCAGACCTAGCAGAGGCTGCAAAAACTCATAAATGGTTAAATGAAAAACCTTTAGTTGCAAAACCAGATATGTTGTTTGGTAAAAGAGGTAAAAATGGGTTGGTACTTTTTAAAGAGCAAAAGCCAGGTGATGTCTCTTTAGAAAAAGCAATTTCATGGATTGATGAAAAATCAAGCCAAAAACAGAGTGTTTATTTTTCGTTTGATGGAGATACACCAAAGGGTGAGCCAAGTGTAGATATGTTAACTCACTTTATTGTTGAGCCATTTACTCCTCATGACCAATCAGAAGAGTATTATATTTCTGCTACTGTTGTTGGTGATAGCGATATGTTATATATGTCAGCAGAAGGTGGAATGGAAGTTGAAGAGGGTTGGGACGAAAAAGTAACAGAAGTAGCTTTTTCTATTACTGATACAGAAGAAGAGATTGCAGAAAAAATTAAAGCAAATATTCCTGCTGATGTAAAAGAGGAAGATAAAGAAAATTTTGCTAAATTTGCTATTGGTTTCTTTAAAGCTTATAGAGAATTAAACTTTGCATATCTTGAAATTAACCCTTTTGTAATGCAAGGTAATCAAATTGAGCTTCTTGATATGGTTGCAAAACTTGATGATACAGCTGGATTTATGATGGTTGAAGAGTGGGGTGATGTTCCATATCCAACTCCATTTGGAATGGAAACAAAATCTCCAGAAGAAGAGGCAGTAGAAGTTGCTGATAGTAAAACAGGTGCATCTTTAAAACTTACACTTCTAAAACCAGAAGCTAGAATTTGGACAATGGTTGCAGGTGGTGGAGCTAGTGTTGTTTATGCTGATACTATTGCTGATTTTGCAGGAATTGATGATTTAGCAAATTACGGTGAGTATAGTGGAGGTCCTACTACTGGTGAGACTAAATTCTATGCAGAGACTATTTTTGACCTAATGACTAGAGAAAAAGATGCACAAGGTAGAGGAAAAGTTCTTATTATTGGTGGAGCTATTGCTAACTTTACAGATGTTGCAAAAACATTTACAGGTATTATCCAAGCATTTGAAAACTATCAAGATAAGTTAAAAGAGGTTGGAACAAAAATATATGTTCGTCGTGGTGGACCAAATTATGAAAAAGGTCTAAAAGATATTAAAGAAGCAGCTGATAGAATGGGTCTTTACATTGAAGTATATGGACCAGAAACTCATGTTACAGACATAGTTCGTATGGCACTAGAAGCGTAAGGAGATAGCGATGGAAAAATTATTTACTAAAGATACACAAGCAATTTTTTGGAATAACAATAAAACTGCAATTCAGAGAATGTTAGATTATGACTACACAATTAAAAGAGATACTCCATCTGTTGCAGGAATTGTAGCACCAACAAGCTCTAATAAATTTGAAAAATTCTTTTGGGGTGCTGATGAGATAATGGTACCTGTATATAAAAATACAGCTGATGCTAAAAAAGCTCAACCACAAGCTGATGTTTTACTTAACTTTGGTTCATTTAGAACAGCTTATAGTGTAACTAATGAGGCTTTAGATATTGGTGGATTTAGAGTTATTATGATTACAGCTGAAGGTATTCCTGAAAGATTAGCTAGAAAAATGAACCAAAAAGCAAGAGATTTAGGTGTAACAGTAATAGGTCCTGCTACTGTTGGTGCGATTGCTCCAGGTGCATTTAAAATTGCTAATATTGGTGGTACTATTGAAAATATTATTAACTCTAAACTTCACCGTGCAGGTTCATGTGGACTTGTAACTAGAAGTGGTGGACTGTTTAATGAGCTTTCAAATATTATTGCTATTAATGCTGATGGAATTGCAGAGGGTGTTGCTATTGGTGGTGATAGATTTGTAGGTTCTGTATTTATTGATAATCTTCTAAGAATGGAGAAAAACCCTGAAGTTAAATATATGATACTTCTAGGTGAAGTTGGTGGAACAGAAGAGTATAAAGTAATCGAAGCTGTAAAAAGTGGAAAAATTACTAAACCAATTATTGCTTGGTGTATTGGAACTATTGCTAAATATTATGATAGTGGTGTTCAATTCGGTCATGCAGGAGCTAGTGCAAACTCTGATATGGAAACAGCAGAAGCTAAAAACAGAGCAATGGCTGAAGCTGGAATTCATGTACCAGAGAGCTTTAATGATTTACCTGCAAAAATCAAAGAGGTTTATGAGTCATTAAATATTGCTCCAATTCCAGAGCCTGAAATCAATACAGTTCCAAAATCAAGAAGACCAAAACAGTTTATCTGTACAATATCTGATGATAGAGGAGAAGAGGCAACTTATGCAGGTTTCCCAATTTCAAGTGTAGCTACACCTGATACTGGAAAAGGTATTGGTGATGTTATTTCTCTATTATGGTTTAAAAAACAGTATCCAAAATGGGCTACAGAGTTTATTGAAACTGTAATTAAAACAGTAGCAGACCATGGACCTGCCGTTTCAGGGGCGCACAATGCAAAAGTAACAGCAAGAGCAGGAAAAAGTGTTGTTGAAGCACTTGTAACTGGACTTTTAACTATTGGACCTAGATTTGGTGGTGCGATTGATGGTGCTGCACAATACTTTAAATATGCAGATGATAATAACTTATCTCCAAAAGAGTTTTTAGGCTATATGAAAAAACAAGGTATTCCAATTCCTGGAATTGGACATAGAATTAAGTCACTTAAAAACCCTGATTTAAGAGTTACAGGACTTATGAACTTTGCATCAGAGCATTTCCCATCAACTCCACTTCTTGATTATGCAAGAACAGTTGAGGCGTTAACAACATCTAAAAAAGAGAACCTTATTTTAAATGTTGATGGAACTATTGGTATCTTAATGGTTGATATGTGGAGAGCATTAGGTTACTCTGAAGAGGAG
Source organism: Campylobacteraceae bacterium (assembly GCA_027065385.1). Taxonomy (GTDB): domain Bacteria; phylum Campylobacterota; class Campylobacteria; order Campylobacterales; family Sulfurovaceae; genus UBA1140. The sequence goes on from JAMOOP010000130.1 coordinate 4,466, forward strand.
ATAAATGAGTTTATCGCTTCAGGAACATTAAACGCATTCTTTATTGTAGGTAGAAGTATTGGATTTATCGGTCATGTACTAGATGAAAAAAGACTTGCTATGCCTATGTATAGACACCCAATGGACGACATTTTATATGATGTTCAAAAGGCTGAAAAGATATAATCTTCTTTTTATAGGGTGCTTAGTTGCACTCTAGCTTATTTTTTTATCTCTCTCTTTAATTTTTTAATACTTTTCTATTTTATAGTTTTATTTTAAAACATGATATAATTATGTTTTTAATTAAAAAGGATTTCTATAATGTATTATAACCTATTTGAAACCATAAAAACAAGACTTTATAAAGCCTATAATCCTAAAAAGTCATAGGATTATAAAATGCCAAATATAGAGACCACAGAATATAAAGAATTTATAAAAGAGATAAAACAAAGAATAAAAGAAGTTCAAATAAAAGCTTTTTTACAAGTAAATAGAACTCTTTTAGAGTTCTATTGGGAGTTAGGGAGTAAGATTGTTCAGAAAGAGAAAAAGGCTTATTGGGGAAGTGGCTTTTTAAAAAATATGAGTCGTGATTTAATGCTTGAATTTCCTGATATTAAAGGCTTGTCTCTTAGAAATATTAAATATATACGACAATGGTATCTTTTTTATTCTACAGAAAACCAAAAAGGGCAACAAGTTGTTGCCCAATTAGTTTTAATACCTTGGGGACACAATCTTCATATTGTTACTAAGTGTAAAGATATAAATCAAGCACTATTTTATGTTAAAAAAACTATAGAAAATAGTTGGAGTAGAGCAGTTCTTAAGTCTCAAATAGAAAATAAATTATATGAAAGAACAGGAAAAGCACTAACAAATTTTTTAAATACTTTACCAAACTGTTATGTGGTAGTGGAATTGAAAGTTGTCGATTTTGAACCTGAATTTGCAGGAAAATTAAATTTTTATATCTCTGCTGTCAATGGAAAAATAAGAGGGAAGAGAGATAATCCCACAATAGGAATATTAATATGTAAATCTAAAAATAGTACAATAGTAGAATATGCTTTAAAGGATATAAATAAACCTATTGGGGTAAGTGAATATCAACTATCTAATATATTGCCAAAAGAGTTTAAATCTAGTTTACCTTCTATTGAAGAGATAGAGAATGAGTTAGAAAGCTTAGATATAAAAAATAACTAAAGAAAAGAGAACCATGAAAAACCTATTTAAACAGTATCTTCCATATTTAATGGGGTATAAAAGACAATTTATTTTAGCTATTATTGGAATGTTAGCTGTAGCTATTGGAACGGCAGGGTCTGCACAAATTATTAAACCTACACTTGATGAGGTGTTTGTAGCAAAAGATGCAACAATGTTGAGTGTTATACCATTTTTACTTATAGTTATATTTGCAATAAAAGGGTTTGGACAGTATATTCAGACCTATTATATGTCTTATATTGGACTTGATGTAGTTAGAAAGCTTAGAAATAATTTAGTAGAACACTTAACATATCAAGATATGGAGTTTTTTCAAACTATGCACTCTGGTGAGATTTTATCTAGGATAACTAATGATATTACTCGTATTCAAAGTGTTGTAACCTCTATGATACCTAATTTTGTAAGAGAGAGTTTAACTATTTTAGCTTTAACTATTTATGTAATATATGAGAGTCCAAAGTTAGCCTTTTATTTTTTAGTTATTATGCCTTTAGCTATTATCCCTTTAGGTCAACTTGCTAAAAAGATGAAAAAATATTCTAAACTCTCACAAGAGAGTACATCTATTATGACAGCAAGAGTTGGTGAGATATTTTCCAATATTGAGGTTATAAAATCAAATTCAACCCAAACTATAGAGAGTAAAAAGTTTTCTATTGAGAATTATGAAGTTTTTAAATATCTTATAAAGCAGGTTAAAATTAATGCTTTAACTACGCCTGTTATGGAGATATTAGGCTCTATTGCTATTGGTTTGGTTATTTATATTGGTGGTATGGAGGTAATTGAGGGAAGAATGAGTGTTGGAGCTTTTTTTGCTTTTTCGGCGGCTCTTTTTATGCTATATAATCCAATTAAAAGAATTTCAAAACTATACAATCAAGCACAAGATGCAGTTATTGCAAACCAAAGAATGCAAGAGCTTTTAGAGATGAGACCTAAAATTGTATCGGGAGAGAAGATTTTAAAAGAGAGAGTTGAGAGTGTGAGTTTTAAAGATGTATCACTAAACTATAAAGATAAAATAGCATTAAATAGTGTATTTATAGATATAAAAAGAGGAGATAGTATAGCACTTGTCGGAGATAGTGGTGCAGGAAAAAGCTCTTTTGTTAATCTTTTAGTTCGTTTTTATGATGCAAATAGTGGAGAGATACTTATTAATGGCATTAACTATAGAGATTTCAGTTTAAGTTCACTTCATAATAGAATTGCTTTTGTAACACAAAGAATTTATATCTTTAATGATACTATTGCTAGAAATGTAGCTTATGGAAAAGAGGTAGATAGAAAAAAAGTTATAGAGGCTTTAAAAAAAGCTTACGCTTTAGAGTTTGTAGAAAAATTAGAGAGTGGAATAGATACAGTTCTAAGTGAGAGTGGAAATAATCTATCAGGTGGTCAAAGACAAAGAATTGCATTAGCTAGAGCATTATATAAAGAGCCAGATATTTTAATCTTAGATGAAGCAACATCAGCATTAGATAATAAAAGTGAGGTTTTAATTCAAAAGGCTTTAGAGTTATTAAAAGATAAAATGATAACAATTACAGTAGCTCATAGATTAAGTACAATAGAAAATGCAGATACTATTTTAGTATTTAAAGATGGAAAAGTAGTTTGTGCAAATAGTCATAAAAAGTTACTTCAAGAGTGCAATGAGTATCGTAAGTTAGCTAAGGTTTTGGATAGTTAAAAGAATTTTAAGTTTTTTTAAAGTAGGGTTGGCATTGGGATAAAGCCAACCCTACGCTTAACATACGGTAATATACGCAAAATTTACAAAAAAATAATCTTCCAATCCCAAAAATCTCAATTTTCTTTCATCGCTTTTAAGCTACACTCTCCAATGAAAAATTGACCACCTCTATCATACGGTTTTTCATTTTTGCTTCTCTAACCACAGCTTCAATATTTTCAGCTGTCTCATCACTAATCCACTCTTCACCACAAAGAGAACAAACCGTAGCAGGAGTCTCTCTAATGACAATAAGATTTGTTCCTAAATCTACCGTAAAAGTCACTTTTCCTTGCTCTTTTTCTCCATTACAGATTGGGCATTTTTTTTCATCTTTTTTCATCTTATCTCCTTGTTTTTAGGTCTGTATTAAAGTGTGTTGTGCTTGGTACATAAGCAGTTATAACATAAATAGTATCAGTAGCTTCATTTAAACTAGCTACTACATGAATAGGTTTTGAGTCTACATAGAAAAACAACGCACTTTCAAAAGGTACATCTGTTTCATAGTTTTCAATAATCTCACCATTTTTCAAAGTCATTTTTACCTCTGCACGGCTTATATCTCGTTCAAGCATTCGCTCTAGTGCGTGTCTTCGCCACTCAATAGTGCCAACCTCTAATGCTTTTATAATTTTCTCTTTATCCATCAAGTACTCATTTTGTTTAGTGCTTTATTATAGCTAAATATAACTATAAGTAAGAAAAATTGAAATAATGCACCACCAACCCATCATAAAATTTATATCTATAAAACAAAAAATATTTTGATGATTTAAAAGAAAGAAGTGTTCTTTTTATGCAAATATTTGGTGTGTTTGGAAATATTATCTATAAAAATCTTAAACATTAAGCAAAATTTAAGTATTTAAAAGATATTATTCCAAATAAGCTAGAATCACAGGATAATAGTAAGATTAAAGTAAGAACCTAGATAGAATTATAGTAAGATAAAAGCCTATCCCATAAAAAGGAGAAGCTAATGAAAATCACTTTAAATATCAAGATTAACCTTGACATTGATTTTATCATTTTTGCATTAAGACTGTTGTTTGCTTAATTAATAACTAAGCATTAATAAATTCTAGCTTGTCTATCTTTTATTTATATCTCTAAACATTCATCAAGCTTAAGCTCTCGAATCAAAAAGTTAGCTCCATCATTAAATTAATAGCTTGTGAACCAAACTCTAAATCATTACCAACTATAGGATAATAGCCACTATATTCCCCATTATTATAAGTTGCAACTGCTCCACTTATATGTTTTTTCAACTTAAATTTTAAGCTATCAAGTTCTATTAATTTAGTTTCAGTTCTAAACTTTTCAATATATTTATTAATCTCATCCTTACATCTTTCTATGGCTTTACCAACTAAAAATTTATTTGCTCCAAAGTCTATAGCCCAACCATGCACCTCATTTTTATAAACATTATAAGCATGATTTCTTGCTCGTACTGCTCCAGATGGATGTGTTAACCACCAAGCACTATTTCTTACAAAATCTTGTGCTAAAGATTTAGGTATAGTTTCTTTTCTTTTTAGCCATAAATGAGAAGAATATATACGACTAGATAAAGAGTTAACCTTACTTTTTCTTTCTTTTATTCTTCTTTTTTCAATAACCTCTTCCTCAATTTCATTCTCTTTCTGCAAATAAGTAACAAATTGCAATAGATGTTCATTGGTAAAATAGATATTACGAGATTTGCCATCTAATTCAATTTCTAAAGCATAAATATCATCAAAATCTAAAAGTGGTTCAAAAATTTTAGGTATATTCTCATCAACAACTTTATGTAACTTTTCTCTTATCTAATTATAACTTTTATTTTTAAAATCCTCTATCTCTCTAATGGTATCTACAAAATTTGGATAGGTACTTATATGTTGGATAGTTCTTTTTTATAGCCTCTAGCTCTTGTTTCTCTTCTTTTGTTAATACTTCTACTTTTCTCATATTTTTATGAAATCAATTTTGGATAGGTACTTATGTGTGGATATTATAGAATAATTTAAAAAAATAAGCTATTATATTAAAGATTGATGGTACAACGATTAGAGAGATTTTTAACTCCTCTATACTAGAGAGTTTAATATCTGATTTTGGCTTATCAAATATAATATCTGAAAGTGGAACATTTTTCTCCTCTCCATCTATAAAGATTTCACAATAATTATCTATTTGAGAGAGGATTATAATTTTTTGATTGGTTGGTTTGTAGATAGCTTTTTTCAAGATTTTCCCTATTTTACTTGATTTCTATTATTATAGCAAAAAACAATAATTGATAAATCTAAAACAGTGAATATTGTAAGTTAGCTAAGGTTTTGGATAATTAAGATAAAATTCCAATGATTTTTAATATAAGGATATATAGATATGGGACTTAGCATAGGACTTGTAGGATTACCAAATGTAGGGAAATCAACTACTTTTAATGCACTAACAAAGGCACAAAATGCTCAAAGTGCAAACTACCCTTTTTGTACGATTGAACCAAATAAGGCAATTGTACCTGTACCAGATAAAAGACTTGATGAGTTAGCAAAAATAGTAAATCCTGAAAGAGTACAATATTCAACACTTGATTTTGTTGATATTGCAGGGCTTGTTAAAGGTGCTAGTAAAGGTGAGGGGCTTGGAAATAAATTTTTAAGTAATATTCGAGAGACTGAGGTTATTTTACATATTGTAAGATGTTTTGAAGACCCAAATATAGTACATGTAGAGGGAACTATTGACCCTTTAAGAGATGTTGAGATTATAGAACAAGAGCTTCTTTTTGCTGATTTAGATGCTATTCAAAAAAGAGTTGATAGTTTAAAGAAAAAGGCTCGTGGAAATGATAAGAGTGCCAAAGCTCAACTTGTTATTGCCGAAGAGCTTTTAGATTTTGTGGCTGATGGAAATCCTGTCTCTAGTTATGATAAAAAAGATGATGACGCATTTTTAGCAATGAACAGAGATTTAAGACTTTTGACATCTAAAGAGATTATGTATGGTGCGAATGTTGATGAAGATGGATTAGCAGAAGATAATAAATTTGTTCAAGATTTAAAAGAGTATGCTAAAAAAAGAGATTATGAGGTTATAAAACTGTGTGCTAAAGTTGAAGAGGATATGGTTGATTTTGATGAAGATGAAAAGGCTGAAATGCTTGAAGATTTAGGTGTTGACGAGAGTGGATTAGACCAAATTATCCATAAAGGGTTTGATAAGTTAGGGCTTATGAGCTACTTTACAGCAGGAGTTAAAGAGGTTAGAGCTTGGACTATTAGACAAAATACAACAGCACCAAAGGCTGCAGCTGTTATTCATAATGATTTTGAAAAAGGGTTTATTAGAGCTGAAGTTATATCCTATAATGATTTTATAAAATATGGAGGAGAGCAGGGTGCTAAAGAGGCAGGAAAAAACCGTTTAGAAGGTAAAGAGTATATTGTTCAAGATGGTGATATTATGCACTTTAGATTTAATGTTTAAAGAAGCCAATTAGAAATTGGCTTTTTAGTTATTTTTCATTTGGTCTTGCAGTTTTAAGTGTACTTGGTGGAAGTTGTGGAAACTCTATTTTAGGTTTTCTTCCATCTAATGATTTTAAGAAAGCATAGATTTTATTTATATCTTTATTGGTAAGTGATATTGGCATAATATCTATACTAAAATTACTACTCTTTTTATTTTGTTCTATTTTATATCCTACTTGAACTTTCCCCATCTCTTTAATTGCATTTTTTAAATCCCATATCATACCATTATGAAAATATGGAGCAGTTTCTGTTACATTTCTTAGAGTTGGTACTTTTATCATTTTTTTATCTTTACCTATAAAACTGCCTGTATCTCTATATTTATATTTCTCTTTTAGCTCAAAAGGTTTCATATCTCCACCTAAAGCTATACCATTATGACAGGTTACACAACCTTTATCTATAAATATATTTAATCCCTCTTTTTCTATTTTAGATAGAGCATCTTTTTTACCATTTAAAAAGTCATCATATCTTGAAGGAGTAACAAGCGTTCTTTCAAAAATAGCAATAGTATCAGCTATCTGTTTAAAGGTTATTTTTTTCTTTGTTTTATATGCTTTATGAAAAAGTTTAACATATTGTGGAATTGAGTTTATTCTTTGCTCTATAAGCTCTTTTGGTGCAGCCATCTCAACACCTGCTTGTATTGGTCCTTGTGCTTGGTCTTCAAGAGATGGACTTCTTCCGTCCCAAAATTGTCTTTTAGCAAAAACAGCATTATATACAGTTGGTGAGTTTAGATGCAATGGGTTTCCTGCCCATCTATGTCCAATAGCTTTAGCCACACCATCAACACCTCCTAAACCTAAATTATGACACCAATTACATGAAATAAGGCTACTTTTAGATAACCTTGGGTCAAAATATAGCATTTTTCCTAAATGAACTCTTTTAGGTGTTATAACATTTTCTGGGTCAATAATCTTTAATAGCTCTTTTCCATTATCTGGAATAGGAGCTAAACCATTTTTTTTAGCTTTTTCTACTAAACTTATGGGTGTACTAAAAAGTAGTGTAGTTGTTAGTAAGTATAGTATAATTTTTTTATATTTCATAAAATATATCCCTTAATTGAATTATTTTAATATTATATAATAAAAAAACTTAAATTACAATCTTTATAGTGTTTTTTTATTTAAATAGAATTGAAGATAGCAATCCAATTATTCCACCAAAGATTCCACCCCAGATAACTAACCAACCTAAATGTGTATGAATTAGCTCATATACCAAATCATTAACCATTTTTGGTGTTAAATCATTTAATCTTTTTGTAACTAGAGTCTCTATTGATACTATTAAATCATCATTTAGTGATGAGTTTTGAAGATGGTGGTTTATCTGCTCTTTAAATGCGTTTGAACTAACTATTTTTACTACTGCTGATTTTAATTTTTTAGAAAATGGCTCTTCTAGTGGTTCTAGTGCCTTTTCTCCTCCAAAAAAGTTTAAAGCTTCACCAAGTTTTGATTCCATTACACTCTGTTTTAGTGCTAAAAATGCAGGTTTAAAATCTGTAGAATTTACGACAGGAGCTAAATCTATTTTTTTATCCTCTTCTTGAAAAAACTTTGCTAACTGCTCTTTAGTAAAAAATTGAGTCATTATCATATTTTTAATAGACTCTTTAAATGGTTTAAAGTTATTTTCTATAACTCCTGAACCATAAAGAAATGGAACTCTATTAAATAGCATATATATAGCTAATTGATTAGTAACTGCTCCAGATATTGCAAATAGTCCTGTATATAAAACAGCCCTGCTATACTCCTCATTTGGTATATAGAAAGATATTATAATTAATAAAATGCTTACTATATCTGTAATTTTAGATTTTGATAAATTCATTTTAAAACTCCAAAATTTTCTTTTTTAATTCATCAATAGTATGTACTGCATCCTCCTCTTTATGTGTAGAGTAGCCCCAATGAACCATAATATAGTCTATTTTTGCATTTTTAGATGCCACTTCATCTCTCTCTCCATCACCTACAAATATAGCATCTTTAGGCTCTATATTTAGCTCGTCTAATATTTTATGTAACATATCAGGATATGGTTTTCCTTTTCTAACTTCATCACTACATGCAACTGCATCAAAACACTCTTTAATATCTAAATATATAAGTGATTGATTGGTAGATATTCTATACGCATTAGTAGCTATTGCTAATTTAAACCCTTTTACCTTTAATTCATCTAATAACTCTTTTACTCCACTATATAGTCTTAATTCTCTTTTATGATTATCTTTATAATATTCTGAAAACCATACCTCATGTTCTGCTTTAAATGAGTCTGCTTCATAAAAATATTTTGATGAATTTATAGTGTGGTCGTTTAGTTTACTCAATATATTATCTTCACTCATAGGCTCTAATAATAGATTTGACCTTACATGGTTTATTGCATTTACTAAAGTAATTGAACTATCAACTAAAGTGCCGTCCATATCAAATATAATTAGTTTTTTCATTAAATTCTCTCTCCTATAGGCTCTGCAAATTTAACCTTTTGATTTATATTTAAACTGTATTTTATTGTATCTTTTTGACTAAATAGAAGTATAGTAGAACCCATCTCAAACCAACCAAATAGTTCACCTTTATCTAACCATAAATCATTATATTTATAGTGTTGAGGCTCTCTTATATTTGAATTTGTATTAATTTTATCTTCAAATGTTATAACCATTTTACCAACATTTAAAGCACCAACTAAAACCATAACAAATATATTGCTATTCATATCTTCACACTCAATAACTACTCTCTCATTTTCTATAAAAAGTTCAGGTTTATTTCTTAAAAGTGGAAAGTTTACAGGGTATAATTTTCCTGCAATATGTGTTAATGATTTTATTTTTAATCTATCTGGAGTGTGGTATCTATGGTAATCTTTTGGAGATAGATATAAGTTTACAAACTCTCCACCTTCTACTGCTTTTGATGCCTCTTTATGATAAAAGCCAAAAAGTTTTTCTATATTATACTCCATACCTTTAATCTGATAAGCTTTTTCATTCACTATTTTTCCAAAATCTGTAACTAAAGCATCAACAGGAGATATAATTATCTTTTTATCTTTTGTTATCTCTCTGGGTTTTTTAAAAGCTCTAGTAAAAAGTTTATTGAGAGTAGGGTAGTTACTAGGAGTCTCAAACTCACTCATATCTAATCCCATTAGTTTTACATAACTACTATTTATTATTTTTTGTATAGGTTTTGGAAACTCTTTTGATGCGAATTTTCCAAAACCATTTGATATAATTGATGTATAGTGTTTTTTCATATACACTCCTATAATTTTAATTTTAATAAAATTATAGTAGATAAAGACTATCTTTTAGATTTTAAATATAAAATCTCCATCTTCTACACTCTCATTTTTATATTGAGGTTTTTGTCTATTTCCTGTTTTACTCTCAACATATTTTTTAATATAATCAGCTAAAGTTGTAAATCTTATATATCCACCATTATTATTATCTTTCTCTAATGCTTTAAGAAGAGCTTGTGTAAATGGTGAGTGGTTAGAACCATCTGATACTGGTTGGTCATCTCCTGCTGTTAGGATATTAATTGATTTTTTAGATAGAAGTGCTTGAAATATATTTTTTGCTCCACTACTACTATTTTCACTATTACTGTTATTTGATACAACTGTTGAAGATACAGGTTTTATTCTAACCGAACGAGTAGTATTATCATACTCAACGCTATCAAGCTCTTTAGCTGAACTACTACTTATAGCTTTAGTTGCATATTTACTATCCATAGCAAGTCCTGAAAAACATGAGTCTAATATTATACCAATATGTTTAGCTTTTGTATCTCGTGTGTACATAACAAGTGAACTTATACTAATTGCTGATTTATCATAATACATAACATCAGGATTTGGATTATTTAAGTCAGAGTTAAAATCATAAGGCAAGATATAACCCTCTCTTACTCCATTATTACCTGATACTCCATCACCATGTCCTGCAAAATAGAAAAGTGTTGCATCTTGATTTGTTGATGTCTGTTTTATCTTTTTAAGAGCATCTAATATTCTCTCTTTTGTAGCATTTTCATTATATAATTCAATTACAGAAAATCCTTTAGCTCTTAGAAGAGATGCCACACTTCGTGCATCATTTACAGCATTCTTAAGTCTAGGAAGAGATAATCTTTTATAGTGATTAATTCCTACTACTATAGCATACTCTTTTTTATACCATGAAGATATATTACTATTAGTTGTAGCTACTGGTCTATTTGAACTACTTGATGAGCTTAGAGTTGGGTCATAACTATTTTTTATTTGAAATAGTTTAATTCTCTCATCTCCCTCTACTGCAACAAGTAAGTGACCTGACTTATTAATAGATACACCCTCTCCTCTATCTTTTAAGACTATATTAGTAATATGTTTTTTCTTTTCTAAATCCCATAATCTAACAGTTTTATCTTCTGATGAGGTTGCCATATAGGCTCTATTATTTGATACAGCTATATCTGTAATAGGCTCTCTATGTTGGTTAAACTCTTTTAGAGTATTACCTTGATTATCTTTAAATTTAATAGTGTATTTCCAAATAGGAGGTCCATTTCTTCTTCTGCTATTCCCTTCGGCTGTCTCCACCTCGGTTAATGCTAATATTGTATAATCATCAAACGATTTTGCTTTTTTTATTTTACCATACTCATTAGATGGTGCTAGATAAGAGTAGATAGATTTTTTTCTAACTTTATCCCAAATCTTTACCTGTTTATCTTTTGCTGTTGAGACTAATTTTCTATTATAATCTATAAAAGAGATATTTGTAACAGTATCTTGATGACCTTCAAGTCTTGCTATCTGTTCACCTGAATTCATACTCCAAATATCTATAACTTTCTCTTCTCCACCACTTGCTACCTCTTTATTGTCACTACTTATAGCTACTGCTAATGTATCATCTGAATTACTCTGCATTCTATGAAAGAGTTGATAACTATTTAAATCCCAAATTTCAATATATCCATCATCTCCACCACAAGCTAAATATTTACCGTCCTTACTAATATCTATACTTTTTATCTCATCATTTTTACTCTTTATTGTAGCCACTTGTTCTAAATCCATGCTATAAATAGTAATAGTGCTACTATCTCCATAAGCTATAATAGTATTATTATTAGGATTAAATTTAACACCGTATAGCTTATAGTTACTATTTATTGAGTTAATAAAATCATAACTAAGCTCACCACCGATTACAGTTAATGGCTCTTTATTATCTATAGCTTTAGTAGTTGTTTTAGATATGCCTTTTGGAGATGGTGAGTTGTTTTGACAAGCTGATAATCCTAGAATTAATATAACCATAGTTAAAAATTTAAGGGAATGTCTCATAGTTGTTCCTTATTTTGAAATGTTAATTTTAATTGTATCATAGAAAGGTGTTTTTTTGGTGTCAATTATTAACCTCCAAATATAGATTTGGAAGTTAAATAATAGTGCTTAGTTAAAGAAATATGTTAAATATATATTTGCATAAGTATTTGTGTAATCTGTAAAGTCAACAAATCTACTACCTATTTCAGGACTTATAGCAAAATTCTCACTAAAAAATTTATGAGCACCTATATGAATATTATTACCATTTGATGAAAAATCAACCTTTTTACCATTAACCTTTACATCTCTTGTACTATCTGTATAGTAGTATTGAGCTCCTACATAAGGTGTTAAAGTTGGTGTTTTTAAAAAATAGTAATTTGCACCAATCGCGATTTGATAATCTACATCTCCACTATTTAGTGAAGTAAATATATATGATGATACCTCAATATCATCTGTTACAAATCTACCATATTGTCCATAAAGTGTACCACTTCCATCTGAACCATCATCATTATCTATAATTGAAGTTAATCCTACTGATACTCTATTATTTCCTTCTTTTACACCATTTTGTTCAAATGTACCAGCTTGAGATATAGCTCCTAATATTAATAGTGATGCTACTGCTTTTTTTAAAAAATTCATATCATACTCCTTAATTTTTTCTTATGACAATGATAATTATACATCAGAGTATATTATATATTGGTTAGAGAGTTATAAAATATTATTTTTTATTTTTTATTTTAATGTTTTTAACATGCTCTTTATATAAAAAGTTTTATAATTAAACTGTAAATAAAATATGAAGGATTTCTATGAAAAATTTAATAAAGATTTTATTCTTAATTTCAATTTTTGTAATACAAGGGTGTAATAAAGAGGTTCAACCCTCTCAATCGAAAGGGTTATCTATTGGTAGTAGTTCTTCATCTAAATATGTATCAACTAATACTAGTAGTGGTAAAAAAATGGCACTAATTATTGGTATTAGTGATTATGCACCATATACTAAAAATGATTTAGATGGAATAGAGAGAGATACAAGTAAAATGAAAAGACTTTTTGAGAGTTGGGGTTTTCAAGTTACCACTCTATATGATTCTCAATCAATGAAGATAGTTGATTATCTTGATGATTATGCTAAAAAATTGGGTAAGAATGACTATTTTGCTTTTTATTATAGTGGTCATGGCTCTTTTAAACCTGATGAGAATGGAGATGAGAGTGATAATAGAGATGAGACTTTAGTTTTAAGTGATGGAACTACTAATAAACATCTATTAGATGATACTCTATATGCAGAGTTTAATAAAATAAAAGCTAAAAAGATAATATTTTTAGACTCTTGTCATAGTGGTACAGCATTTAGAGCTATAAATATTAATAAAAGAGTAAAAGCAAAAAGTATATCTCCTGATGATGTTACAGATACTTTTCCAGCACCTACTAATACAAGAGGTATATCTATAGGTGGAAGTAGTTCAAAAGATATGATTAATAGTAGTGATTATATTGTATTTTCTGCTGCACAAGATAATGAAGAGTCTTTAGCAACTCCTACAGGAAGTCTTTTTACAAATGCTATATATAAAACTTTTACAGATAATAAATATTTAAATGAACCATTAAAAGATATAAACTCTCTTCTTACAAAAGATGTATTAGTCTATGCAAAAGAGACACAAAGTCCACCACATCACCCAAATATTAGTTTTTCTAATTTAGAGATAGAAAATAAATCTTTAAATAGTTTTATAAATACAAAAGCAATACCATCTTCTACTGTTATTAATCAAAAAACAGAAGAGGTTGCATCTTCAAACTCTTTAGAAGATACTCTAAATGGTATGATAAATAGTGGTGACTTTAAAAAGATGTCTATTGATTATCAAAAAACTATATATAATACAGGTGATAGTGTTAAATTTACAATTGATACAGATGGAGATAGAGGATTTTTAACTATTTTTTATGTTGATGGAAATGATGTAACTTTACTATATCCAAATGGGTTTATTTCTCCAAAAGAGATAAGTGGCAAATATAAATTTCCTGATGATTTAGCTAATGGAAAATTTGAATTAGAGGCGTATAAAAGTTGTAAAGGTTGTAATGAAGAGAAGACAGTTATTTTTGCATTATTATCTAGCGAACAGATTACAGATGTAGGAAAGATAAAAAAAGATAATTTAGTAAGTTTTCCTAAAAATTCAGAGGAAGCTAAAGTGATGAGTAGAGCAGTAAGAGTCAAAGTTACATCTCAATCAAAAACATATTCTAAGCCACAACTTGGAAAATATGAGTTTATAGTAAAATGACATTTTTACGACATTTATTTATGGTATAATTAAAACTAATATTTAAAGGAGAATAATAATGGAAAAAAAACATTTTTTAAAACTATCTATTTTAGTCGCAACTGCTATTTTTGCTATTGGATGTTCAGGTAATAAAACACCTAAACCTAATAAGCATACAGCTGTTAATAAACCTGTTAAAGTAGTACCTCAAAAACCATCAGGAGTTAGATTATCAGAACTTAATAGTGGAGGAGTTACACGACTATCTTTAAGGGGAAGTCATAACTATAAGCAGGGTGAGCCTATTCAATTTATTGTAGATACTAAAGGTGCAGATGGTTATCTTTATATTGTCTATGTTGATAATAATGGAGGAACAGGTGTATTATACCCTAATCCAAAATCACCATTAAGTGAAATAAGTGGTAAATATATTTTCCCTAGAGATTTTGGAAATATGGCTATTAGTGCAACAAAAGATTGTAAAGGGTGTGAGCAGGATAGAACAGTAATTTATGCACTTTTAAGTAAAGAGCCTATTATTGATATTCACAATATTAATAAATCACAACTAGCTTCTATTATCGGTGGAGAACCAACTAAACCAAGTGCTGTAAAAACCAAAGGTTTATCTATGGATTTAGATGCAGGTAATGTAACAGATAATAGCAATGTAAATATTGGTGTATTAGAGTTTTTTGTAAAATAGAGGAGTAGTAAATATGAAAAAAATAGCAAAATTATCAGTAGTAGTATTAAGTACACTTATATTGGGAGGTTGTATGGCAGAGCCAAAGCCAGAATTTACCAATAAAGAAGATACCAAACGAATAGATAAAATAAAAACAGAATATTCAAATGTATTAGAGAGAACAAATACTATGATACAGGTCTTTAATAGTGAGCCTATGAATATATATGTTGATACAATTGAAAATAAAACAGGGGCTAGAGGAAAACTTCCTGCTGATATTACAGATATTGTAAAAAATAGTTTTAATAATATAGGTGATTTTGTAACACTTATCTATAATGATAATAGTGAAGGTCTTAAAAATGCTTATACTATAAATGGTGCAATTACTCAATATGATGTTATTAGTTCAAAAGATAAAGGTGTAAATGCAGCAGGAACAGGAACTGTTGGAAAGAGACATAATAGATGGGATGCAGATGGTTCTGTTGATAGTGAAGAGCAGACTATAAAATTAGGAATTATGTTTAATCCATCAGATATGCACAAAGGAAACTATATAGCTAAAACCTCTACAAGAAATACTATAACAATAGAAAAAAAGAGTAGTGCTAATGAGTTTGCATTCTCTATTTTAGGTAGTGGATTTGGTTTTAATAATGCTGTAACTAAATCACAAGGTATTCATGCTTCCATTACTGTACTTGTAGAGTTAAGTGTAGCTGAAGTTTTAGGAAAACTAGGTAAATTCCCATATTGGCTTCTTTTAAATGGTGGTAAGCCAAATAGAGATATAATTAATTATCTATCACATAGTTTCCTTCAAGAACCACTAAATAGAAAGATACAGTTAGTTAGTTATCTTTTAGCACTTCATGGTAAAAATGTTCAAATTACTAGAATAATGACAGATGATTTAAAAAGAGCTATTATAGAGTATAAGAGTGAGCATGGATTACCAGCAGATGATACTCTATCTAAAAAATTCTATATTAGCCTTTTAAATCCATAAACAATAAATCTATAAAATTAAATTTTATAGATTTTATTAAATTTGAGATAAAATATCCATTGGTATAATTTGAGGGTAGAGTCTTCTATACTCTTTATTATCACCAATAAATTTCCAACCACTCTTTTTTTCATTAATAGCTAAAAGAGTCTCTTCCTTTTTTATCACTATATCTCTATTTTGTGGGTCAATTTTAATATTTTCTTTGCCATATTTACTTGTTAATACATCATTTAAAACACGAATGCTTAACTCATCATTATATAAATCAGGATTAATAAATGCTAGTTTAATACTACTTTTATATTTTACTGTAGCAAACTCTCCATCACTAAACTCTTGTATATCTCCTATATCTATAATTTTTGTATCGAATGACTCTATTGCAATATGTGGTGAGGTTAAAAGAGTATCTATATATCTTTTAAACATATTTTTATTAATTGGTATAAAAAGTTTTGGATAGGTCATATCTATAATACCCTCTGTATTTAAAGTTTTTAACTGCTCTAAATACTCCTCAAGAGCTTTTTTTAATATAAGTTGCTCTTTTGTATAGATTATCTTATCTTCCTTTGGAACTTTTTTTGTAATATTTTTATCAACCTCTTTTACAACTTTTGTAGTATTTGTCTCTTTTTTTATCTCTTCTTTACAACCTACTATTAATAGTAGTGTTGTAAGTAATAAAATATTTTTCATATCTCTCCCCATATTATAGTGGTACTATTTTTCTGAAATTATATCATTTTCTAAATAGAGTAGTAGTACTTTTGTCATTTTTGGGTAGCTTAAAGGTTGACGCATTAAATTATATGAGTTTATCTCTAGTGTTTTAAATAAGAACTCGCTATATTCTCCCTCAACTAAAGGTGAAATTTTTTCTATTAGATAAAGAACTGTAGATATAGCAGATGGATAAGTTAAATCATATATATCATCATATACTATTATATCACTTTTAGAAAATTTCCATCTCCCATACTCATAAAATTTCTCTATAGCTTTATTTAGTAGTGTTTGAGAAATAATTAAATACTCTCTATTATTTGTGACTTTATAGGCTTTTAAAAGAGCAACTCCTAAATAGGCATAATCATCTAAAAAGGCTTTTATATTTTCTGTATGATATAGTTCTCCATTTATATAATATTTTTCTAAAAGTTTATCTATAGATTTTATAGCAATATTATAATATTTATTTTCTATTGTAGAGGCATTAAATAGTGTATCTATTACCATAGCATTTATTGAAGTAGTAATTTTGGTATCTGTAAATATAGAACCATCACTATTTTCCAATAAGTTAGAGTAGAAAAGATTATCTTTGCTCATATTATTTATTATAAAATCTATAGTTTTAAAAGCTATATTCTTATAAAAATTATCTTTTGTTATTTTATAAGCTTTTATATAGATAGATGCAATATTTGCATTATCATAACCAATTTTCTCTCTTCTTGGATTTGACCAATCTTTACTATTTGCATATCTATAGAAACCACCTCTTTTTGAGTCAAAAATATCTCTTTTTGCCATCTCTTTAAGGGTAAAAAGAGCTTTTTCTAAAATATCTTTATCTTTAGTTAATCTAAAATATTCAAATATTAAATCAATTATAGAAATTTGAAGAAATTTTGGCATATCTCCAAAGCCTCCGTTCTTTTTATCAAAGAGTTCATTAATATGTTGTTTTATTATATTTATTATGTTTTTATTAAGTTTAGTAGCCTCTACTTTTCTATTTTTAGGATTTATAAAGGATAAAACCTCTCTACCTTTTTCTACCATTGTCTCTTTATCATTTTTATACTTATCTATAATTACTTCTAATAACTCTTTAAAACCTAATACATTTGCTTTAGTAGATGAAGGAATATATGCTACACTATAAAATGGCTCTAAGTTTTCACTCATAAATATAGATATTGGTGAAGAGCAGTTTTGTCCATTCATTACTTTATAAACTTGTTTATAATATTTATCTATATCAACCCTTTCATCTTTATCAACTTTTATAGATATAAAGTTTTTATTAAGTAAAGATGCAATCTCTTTATTTTTAAAAGAGTCCTCTTTCATTCTTTTACATAGTGCTGAACCACTGTATCCAATAGATAAAAAAATAGGTTTTTTTTCTCTCTTTGCTTTTTTTAAAGTCTCTTTATTCCAAGTGTGCCAATCGACTAATGTATTATTATACTCTTGTAAATATAATGAAACTTCATTTATTAAATTAAATGACAAATTAAATCCTTTTTATATTTTTTGCTATAAATATATACTATAACTAGTGCTTTTTTATAAAATTTTGTAAATATGATAATTATAAGCACTTTTTATTAATATATTAACGAAAATTTTACACTTCATTCGCTATAGTACTATAGATATTTTAGATATATAACTATATACACTATTCACTTGTAAAAAGGGATTAAATCGAATGAGAATGTTAAAATTACTTTTGTTAGTAACACTTTTTTTAAATGCTGGTTTTGAATCTGCCTTAAAAGGGCAATCAAAATTTTTATCGCCTGAAGAGGCGTTTAAAGTTTCTGCTGTTGAAAATGGGGATACAATAGAGACTAAGATTATTTTAGGTAACAAAATCCATGTGACCGACGAATCTTTAAAATATACTGTGGAGTCGCCTAAGAAATTTGAGCTAAATGTTACAAGGCCTAAAGCTCATAAAGTAAATGGGGATATGGTCTATGAGAAGGCAATTTTAATAAATATTCCTATTTCAGATATAACATCAAAAGTAAATGGTGCTTATACTTTTGCTATAGAGTTACAAGGTTGTTCAGATAATGGTATCTGTTATAATACAATAAAAAAAGAGTATCATTTTAAAACGCCAGAACCAAGTTTTTTTAGTAAAATTATGTCTCTTACAGATGAGGCAAATGCTGGAAATATAGTTGATGTATTAAAAAGTGAAAGTTCATTTTTTATTATTTTCCTATTTTTAATTTTAGGACTACTTCTAGCTTTAACTCCTTGTATTTTCCCAATGATACCAATTCTATCATCTATTATTGTTTCTCAATCAGGAAATAGAGAACCTAGTGCAATGAGAGGGCTTTTTACCTCTTTAGTTTATGTTTTATCTATGGCAATTACATATACAGCTGTTGGTGTAATTTCTGGACTATTAGGTGCTGATATTCAAGCTGGTATGCAGAACCCTTGGGTATTGACCACATTTGGTATTATGTTTTTTGCATTAGCAATTTCACTTTTTGGTTATTATGAGCTTCAACTTCCATCAAAATGGCAATCAAAAATAAATAGTGCAAGTGATAATGCACAAGGTAAGGGGATATTAGGTACGGCTATAATGGGCTTTTTATCAGCGTTTATAATTGGTCCTTGTGTAGCTCCACCACTAGCAGGAGCTGTTATATTTATATCTCAAACAGGTGATGCTTTTCTTGGAGGAGTTGCACTATTTGTAATGAGTATTGGTATGGGACTTCCTCTTATTTTAGTTGGTATTGGTGCAGGTAAATTTATGCCAAGACCTGGTGGTTGGATGACAGTTGTTTCACAAGTGTTTGGTGTTATTATGTTAGCACTTGCTATTTTTATGTTTGGTAAAGTATTACCAGCAGGATTTACACTATTTTTATGGTCTCTGCTATTTATGGGGACTGCTCTATATATGGGTGTATTTAATAGTAGTTCAGCAACAACTGGGGCATCAAAGTTATCTCAACTATTGGCATTGGTTATATTAATTTATGGTATATCTCTATTTATAGGACTTTTAAGTGGCTCTAAATCTATGTTACACCCATTTGAAAAATTTGTATCTAAACAAGCACTTATATTACCTTCATCTTCTATTGAAAAAGGCTCTGTAGTTGGTGAAAAGAAAATTGCTTCTCCACATACAGGTTACTCTATTGAAAAACTTTTAGAAGAGGTAAAGAAAAGTAAAAAACCTGTAATGGTTGATTTTAATAAAAAATCTTGTCCTTCATGTAGAGAGCTTGAAGAGATAACTTTTCCTGACCCTAAAGTAAAAGCTGAAATGGATAGATTTACATTTATTAGTATTGATGTTACAGAGCATACAGCAGAAGATAGGGCTCTTATGAAAAAATATGGTCTCTTTGGTACTCCAAATATTATCTTTTTTGATAAAGATAATAAATTTTTACCTAAAAAATCTATAACAGGTTTTGTAAAACCTGAAGCTTTTGTAAAAAAGTTAAAGTCTATTAAGTGAATAGAACTATAGAGATAGGTAGAATCAACTCTTTACGAGTTGAGAGAGATAGTGAATATGGATTATATTTAAGAGCAGAGAACTTTGAAGAGGTTCTATTACCAAATGCTTATGTTATAGAAGAAGAGATGCCTATTGGTTCATTGGTTGATGTTTTTATCTATACAGATAGTGAAGATAGATTAGTAGCATCAACTAAACAGCCTTATGCCATGCTTGGTGAATTTGGTTATTTTACAGTAGTTGACTATAAACAGTATGGAGCATTTGTAAACTGGGGTCTTTTAAAAGATCTTTTTGTACCCCTTTCACAACAAAAGAGTTATTTTCATATTGGTAAAAAATATATTTTAAGAGTCTGTTTAGATAAAGAGACAGGACGACTATATGGAACTCAGAAGATTGGTAAATGGTTATCTTATGAGCCAAAAGATTTAGAAAAAAATCAAAAAGT
Source organism: Campylobacteraceae bacterium (assembly GCA_027065385.1). GTDB lineage: Bacteria > Campylobacterota > Campylobacteria > Campylobacterales > Sulfurovaceae > UBA1140. The sequence goes on from JAMOOP010000130.1 coordinate 25,040, forward strand.
TTCTATTTTAGTTCTATCTAAAACACCACTAGGCTATAAAGTTATAGTTGAAAATTTATATGAGGGTATGCTTTTTGATAATGAGATATTTGAAAAGTTATTAATAGGAGATAGAAAAGAGGCTTATATTAAAAATATAAGAGTTGATGGAAAATTAGATTTATCCTTGCAACCTATAGGTAAAAAGGCTAAGGGTGATATATTTGAACTGAAAATATTGGAAGTTTTAAAAGATAGAGGTGGTTTTATTGAAATAAATTCAAAAAGTGATGCCTCTAAAATTATGGAACTATTTGCTATGAGCAAAAAAAGTTTTAAAAGAGCAGTTACAGCTTTAATTAAAGATAAAAAAATTATCTTAGATGGTTTAGGTATTAAAAATTTGGAGAATAAAAGTTAAATAATCAAAAAATTACTTAATTTTTATTATTATCTTTTTTCATGATTGTTACCAATTCTAGTGTTATACTTCATTCATAAGAAAAATAAAGGGGTAAGAATGCAGGTATATAGACCATTGCCAATAGATGAAGAGATAAAACTTAATTCAAAAAAAATCATTGTGAGTAAAACAGATAAAAATGGTAATATTTTATATGTTAATGATTACTTTTGTAAAGTTACAGGTTATGAGGCAAATGAGGTAATAGGTGCTCCACATAATATAATAAGACACCCTGATATGCCAAAAGCTATTTTCTATTTAATGTGGAGAACAATAGAGAGTGGGGGAAATATTACAGCTGTGGTTAAGAATTTATCAAAATCTGGTAAATACTATTGGGTTACAACAGATTTTGAAAATCATAGAGATATAAGAGGTGAGATAGATAGTTATATAGCCTTTAGAAGACCAGCTTCAAGAAAAATAGTTAATGCAATAGAGGAGTTATATCAATCTCTTTTAGATGTAGAAAAAAAGCATGGTATGGAGGCATCTTTAGTATATCTTCAAGGTTATTTAGATGAGAGACATACTAACTATAATGAGTTTATAGAGGGTATTGTAAAACCAAAGAGTTTAATGGAAAAACTATTTAGTTTAATGAAGAAATCTTTTATACATAGTAATAGTAATAACTACTCTTCTAATACCTATAGACATGCAGTTTAAATTAACTATTTTTAAGATATACTTATTTTCATAATTGATAATAAGGATAAATATAATGGATTTTAATGAGTTATTTAAAATGGGTGCTGATTTAATACAGAATAATAGCGATGATAGTACAACAGGACTTGATAGTAATTCAATTACAGATGCACTTGGTAAACTTTTAGGTGGAGAGAATGGTGGAATTGATTTAAGTTCAATAGTTTCTAAATTCTCTGAAGGTAATTTAGGTGAGACTATTAGTTCATGGTTAGGAGATGGTGAAAATATGCCTATATCTGCTGATGCAGTAAAAGACCTATTTGGAAGTGATAAAATCTCTGAATTTGCATCAAGTTTGGGATTAAGTGAAGATAGTGCTAAAGGTGCTATTGCAGACGCTTTACCAGATGTTGTTGATAAAGCAACAAGTGGTGAAAACTCTTTAATTAACGATATGTTAGAAAGAGTTGGAGGTGTTGATGGTGCTATGGATATGCTAGGTAAAATGTTTAAATAATTCTAAAAGAGTCTTTTATAAATATGAAAAAGGCTCTTTCTCTTTTAACTCTTTTTTTTTCTTTTCTTCACTCAACCCAGTTAAAAATAGCTTCATATAATATAGAAAATCTTTTTGATATGTACTATAATGGTACAGAGTATAAAGAGTATATTCCAAATAAGCATAATTGGACAAAGTCCATATTAAATAAAAAATTAACAAATATATCAGAAGTTATATGTGAAATAGATGCTGATATTATAGGTTTGCAAGAGGTAGAAAATATAAATGCTTTAAAACTTCTTCAAAAATCACTTAAATATTATGGTTGTAATTATAAATATAGTGCTATAACTCATAAATCTAAAAGTGCCATACAGATAGCAGTTCTTTCAAAAATACCAATTAAAAGCCATAAAGATATTATAGTTACAAAAGTATTAGGAGTTAGAAATATTTTAGAAGCTAAATTTATAATAGATAAAAATCCTCTATATTTATATATTAATCATTGGAATTCAAAACGCTCATCTATTGGTAAAAGGGTACTTTCAGCTAAAGCATTAAAGAGAATAATTTTATCTCTTCCAGAGAGCGCTGAATATATTATATTAGGTGATTTTAATACCAATTATAATAATAGTAAAATTAATTCTATTTTAAATAGTGTTAGAAAGTGCAATCTATTAAAAGATAAATTTAGTCTCTATAATTTATGGTTAGAAGAGCCTATATATAGAAGATGGAGTTATAATTTTTATGGAAAAAAAGAGGGAATAGATGCTATATTTATACCTTACTCTTTAATAGATGGTAAAGGAGTAGATTATATTAATAACTCATTTTCTATTTTTAAGAAAAGGTATATATTTCATAAAAGAGGTTATATTTTGCGTTGGGAGTATAAAAAAGGAAGACATAAGGGAGTAGGGTACTCTGACCATTTAGCAATATCTGCTAACTTTTCTACTAAAGCTTATATAAAAGAAAATTGTAAAATTAAATTAGGTTCAATTAAAAAGCTTTTATTAGATAAGGTAGATTTACCTATTAAATTAGAGCAAGTAAAAGTTATAAAAAAATTTAAAAATGGAGTCTATATAGAGGATAATTTATCTAAAGAGAAGATTGCTATTTTTGGCATTAATGAAGAGTTGCTTTTAGGAGAGAAATATAATATTATTGTATATAAAAGAAAATTTTATAATGGTAAGTATGAAATTACAGATTATAGTATTATAAGGTAAAAACAGTGAATAAAAATGAATTTAGAAAAGAGTGTATAGATAAATTAAAGAGTCAAAATAGTGTAAGAAATTTTTATATGGATAAAATAGTAACTCAAAAACTATATAGATATATAAAACAGAATAGATACAAAGTTATAATGCTTTATGTTCCTTTGAAAATAGAAATTAACATCTCTAATTTAATAAAACAGCTTAGAATTGATAAGATAACAGTTTTAGTTCCATTTATGGAAGGTAAAAGCTTTAGATTGGTAAAATATAGATTGCCTATAAAAGTAAAAAAATTTGGTGTAAAAGAACCCAATATATCTAATAATTTTTATAAACGAATAGACTTAGCAGTAGTCCCAATAATCGGTACAGATAAGTCCTTTAGACGGGTTGGTTTTGGTAAAGGCTTCTATGATAGATTTTTTGAAAAGAGTGGAGGAGATATAGATAGAGTCTTTTTTATAGGAAGAAGGAGTTGTATCTGTTCAGAAATTATAACTGATAATTATGATGTAGAGGGTAATCTTTATATTACACCAAAAAAAGTTTTAAATAAAAAACAATTAAAAAGATTAAATATTCGGAATTTAGGCTCCCAATAAGGAGAAGTATATGATAGGAGAAATATCAATATCGACAGTTACGGCGATTTTAGGTGCATTGGCCAGTTATTTTTTTGTTAAAAATGAGAATAAAAAGCAGTTTAAATATTATGAAACTGAAGCAAAAGCAAAAGCTAGTGCAATTTCGCATGAGGCAGAGAGAAAGTTACAAGATGCTAATATTAAGATAAAAGAGAAAGAGATAGAGCTTGATAAAAAGTTTCAAGATAAAATCTTAGAGATAGAAAAACATAAAACAGAGCTTTTAATAGAGTTAGAAGATATAAAAGAAAAAAAAGAAGAGCTATCTATAAGAAAAAGAGAGATAGAGAAAAAAGAGGACTATTTAGACCTTTTAGAGCAACAAAAACAAGAAGATATAGCAAAAAGTATTACTATTTTAGAGAAGAGTGCAGAGATGACTAAAGAGGAGGCTAAAAAATGTCTCTTAAAGCAGGTTGAAGAGCAATCACAACTTGAAATGGCTCAGTTAATAAGAAAATATGAGAAACAGGCACATCACGATGCAAAGAGAAAAGCAGACTATATTATATCACAAGCAGTAACTAGATATGCAGGTGAGTTTGCAGGTGAGAGACTTATTAATATTGTAAATCTTCCAAGCGATGAACACAAGGGTCGTATTATTGGAAAAGAGGGAAGAAATATTAAGAGTTTAGAGCAACTTTTAGGAGTTGATATTATTATAGATGAGACCCCAGGTGTTATAATAGTTAGTAACTTTAATCTATATCGTAGAGCGATAGCTACAAGAACTATTGAGCTTTTAGTAAAAGATGGAAGAATTCACCCCGGAAGAATTGAGGCTGTTCATAAAAAAGTGGAGAGTGAGTTTGAGCAGAAGATTTTAGAAGAGGGTGAAAATATTGTAGTTGAGTTAGGACTATTACCAATGGACGAAGAGCTTATGAGACTAATAGGTAGAATGAAATATAGAGCAAGTTATGGACAGAATGCCTTAGCTCACACTTTGGAGGTTGCAAAACTAGCATCACTAATGGCTGCTGAAATGGACGGAGACCATAAGTTAGCACTAAGAGCTGGACTTCTTCACGATATAGGAAAAGCCTTAACACAAGATGTTGGTGGAAACCATGTTGATTTGGGTGTAGAGGTGTGTAAAAGACATAATGAACACCCAACTGTAATAAATGCAATATATGCACACCATGGACATAGAGAGCCAGATAGTATAGAGAGTGCAGCTGTTTGTGCAGCAGATGCTATTAGTGCATCAAGACCAGGTGCTAGACGAGAGGTTTTAGAGAGTTTTGTAAATCGTGTAAAAGAGATAGAAGATATAGCAAGAGAACAAAGAGGTGTAAGAGATGCTTATGCAATTAATGCAGGTAGAGAGGTTAGAGTCTTTGTAGATGCAGGAAAAGTAAAAGATGCACAGATGACACTTTTATCTAAAAAGATTGCAAAAGAGATTGAGAATAAGGTACAATACCCTGGTGAAATTAAGGTGACCGTTATTCGTGAAAAACGGGATATTAATTACGCTAGATAATTTAAAAAAGGAAAAATATGAAAAAGTTTGGATTGCTTCTACTACTATCGTTAATGGTGTTCTTTACAGCGTGTAATGCACAACCTACTGATAGTAATAAAACAGATGTTAAGAAAAATGATAGTAATGGTTCTATAATTGTAGTTTTAGAGACAAATCAGGGAAATATTGAGCTTAAGATGTTTCCTAAAGTTGCTCCATTAGCTGTTGAGAATTTTACTACTCATGTAAAAAATGGTTACTATAATGGTTTAATTTTTCATAGAGTTATTAAAAACTTTATGATACAGGGTGGTGACCCAACAGGAACAGGTAGAGGTGGAGAGTCTATTTGGAAAAAAGAGTTTATTAATGAGTACGGTAAAAATGTGGTTTTTGATAGACCTTTTCTACTCGCTATGGCAAATCATGGGCCAAATACTAATGGAAGTCAATTCTTTATTACAACAAAAGCTACACCTTGGTTAAATGGTGGATATACTATTTTTGGAGAGGTAATATCTGGACAAGATGCTGTTAAAAAGATAGAAAACACTAAAACAGGAAAAGCTGATAGACCAGAGGTTGAGCAAAAAATTATTAAAGCTTATATTAAAAAGTAGTTTATGATAGACTTAGATAAGTTACGAGCAGATAGAGAGAAGTGTATAGAGTGGAAAAATATTAAGCCAAGATGGGAGGCTATTAAAGGGCTTCCTATTTTAGATGATATTGAAATTGTTTTGGGTAAAAGTGTAGATATATACTCTCCCTCTCTATCTAAAGAAGATGAGGAGTATATATATAAGAGTGCAAAACTTATTCAACCTTGGAGAAAAGGTCCATTTAGAGTATCTACAACTTTTATAGATAGTGAGTGGCAGAGTTATATAAAATATGATTTATTAAAACCTCACTTTAATATAAAAGATAAAATAGTGGGTGATATTGGGTGTAATAATGGATATTATCTATTTAGAATGATGGAAGATAAACCCAAAAGATTAGTAGGATTTGACCCATCATCTATTCCATATTGTCAATTTAAATTTTTAGACCATTTTATACAAAGTGGTATTAAATATGAACTTTTAGGAGTAGAGCATGTTGAGTTCTATGAGCATAAGTTTGATATACTTTTCTGTTTAGGTGTACTATATCATAGACCTGACCCAGTTGGTGCTTTAAAATCATTATATAAAGGGTTAAATTGGGGTGGAGAGCTTATTTTAGATACTTTTATGATAGATGGAGAAGATGAGGTGTGTCTAACTCCTAAAAAAAGATACTCAAAAATACCAAATATATATTTTATTCCAACTATTAATGCTCTGAAAAATTGGTGTTATAGAGCAGGATTTCAAGAGATAGATGTTTTAGAAATTTCTAAAACAGAGCCTAATGAGCAGAGAAAAACAGAGTGGATAGATACAGAGTCGTTAAATGATTTCTTAGATGAGAGTGATAAAAGCAAAACTGTAGAGGGGTATCCAGCACCTAAAAGGGTGTATATTAAAGCTCGGAAGATTAGAAAAAAGAGTTGATTGTAAAAATTTATTTTCAAAAACGGCAAAAATAAGGTATAATTAAAGAAATATTTGAATCTTTTAGGCTTTAAAAAAATTTTGTATAAAAATATAATTATTATATCTTATTTTAAAATAAGTATTTTTTAGATATAACCTTAAGCCATAAGATAATTAGGATTACAATGAGAATATTGACCATAGGGTTCGAAGACGAGTTTGTGAAACAGTTAGAGGTCGAACTTGAAAAATACTTTATATGTATTGTAGATAGTGCAAAAGATTTATACGATGCCACTAACTTTACTGACTTTAGACATTATGAACTTATTATAATTGTTGATGAAAATCAAAAATACTCATTAGAAAAATATAGTAATGAGGTCAAAAAGAAGAAAAGAGAGACTAAGATTATTATTATAACTGATAATCCAGATAATCAAATTCCTCTTTTTGAGTTAGGTGCAGATGATGTTCTTGTAAATCATATAGATTCGCCAGAGTTAATATCTGCTAGAGTTTTATCAAATATGCGTAAACTATTTGGTACTAGAATTGATGTGGGAAAATTAGTAATTGATATTGCCCATAAAAAGATAGAGTATGATGATAAGATAGTATCATTAAATGGTAAAACATTTGATATTTTAGCCTATTTAGCACTTCGTGAAGAGAGAGTTTTTTCTAAAGATGAGATTATTAATGCACTTTGGGAAGAGCCTGAATATGTAAGTGATAACACAGTGGAGGTGGCTATTAATCAGATACGAAAAAGACTAAAGAGTATATTAGGTTTTCAAGTTATTCATACTGTAAGAAGAAGAGGCTATAAGTTCTCTTATGAAAAAACTGCCTAATAGGCAGTTTTATTTTTTTAGATTTTGAACAAATCTATCTAGTCTTTTTAATCCCTCTCTAATAGTATTTATATCTGTAGCAAAAGATAGTCTAATATACCCCTCTGCTCCAAAAGCAATACCAGGAACTACAGCTACCCCCTCTTTAGCTAGAAGTTCTTTAGAGAACTCCATAGAGTCACTACTTACATTTTTAATATTAATAAATAGATAAAATGCACCATCTGGTTTTACAACTGATAACCCCTCAATACTATTTACAATATCATAAGCTTCATCTCTTCTTTCTTCAAAGACTTTTCTCATATCTTGAACAGTTTTATCTACAGAGCCATTAAGTCCTGCAATAGCTGCTGATTGTGTAATTGAGCTAATATTTGATGTACTTTGAGATTGAAGTTTATTCATAGCACTAACTAATTCAACTTTTGGAGTTGCTAAATATCCAAATCTCCACCCTGTCATAGATGCCGATTTACTTAGACCATTAATAGTTACTGTTCTTTGGAACATATCTTCAGAGATTGAAGCTAGTGCTGTAAACTCTACACCACCGTAAACTAGTTTCTCATACATCTCATCACTAAATACAAGAATATCAGTTCCCTTTAAAACCTCTGCTAAAGCCTCTAACTCTTCTTTACTATATACGGAGCCTGTTGGGTTAGATGGAGTAGTAATTACTAAAACTTTTGTTTTAGGAGTAATAGCCTCTTCTAACTGTTTAGGAGTAATTTTAAAGCTTGTTGTATCATCTGTCTCTATAATTACAGCTGTTCCACCAGAGTATTTTACAACTTCAGGATATGTTACCCAATATGGTGCAGGAATAATAACCTCATCACCCTCATCTATAAGTGCTTGAAATAGATTAAATAGAGAGTGTTTAGCTCCATTATTAGTCTGTATCATATTAGTATCATAATCTAAGTTATTATCTCTTTTTAACTTATCAGCTACAGCTTTTAGTAGTTCAGGAGTACCAGGTATTGCTGTATATTTAGTCTTACCTTCATCAAGAGCTTTTTTAGCAGCCTCTTTAATCTCTACTGGAGTATCAAAGTCAGGTTCTCCTGCTGAAAAAGATAATATATCTTTTCCTTCAGCCTTAAGTTCTAGTGCTAAAGTCGTAATAGCAATAGTCATAGAAGTAGATAGCGTTTGTATTCGTTTTGAAAGCATAGTTTCGCCTTATTTAGATATTGAAAAAATCCAAGGATTATACTAAAAATTTGATTATATTGACTTGATATGTTTTAGGCTATTTGATATGGGATAAGTTCAGTTATATTAATAACAAATTATAATATAATATTGCATGAATATTATTTGAGCAAAAAGGATTAATCTGTATGAAGAGAAGCAGTAAAATAGTTTTATATGGTTTATTAATCTCTATTTTATATATAATTTTGTGTGTTTTTATAAAAAAAGATGATTTTAATAATAAACTTGAAACTATAAATAAGCAAGAGTTAAAAGAGCCACAAATAGAGTCTGTAGATATAAATAACTCCTCTATTAAAGATAGTAAAAGAGTAGTAAAAAATAGCTCTACACTAGATTATAAAATAGAAAATGGAGCAATTACAATAGGTGGGAATATGCCTATATTAGCAGAAGATGATAGTTTAAAAAAGAGTATGATGCGATTTTGTTCAAAAGAGTATTGTAAAAGAACAATAATATTTTCAGCTAATAAAGAGATGCCTTTATGGAAAAATTTAGCAAAAGATATTATAGATATATTTTATGATGAGAATTTAACCAATGCCTCTTTTTTAGCAAATGAGCAGGGTGATATTACTATTGGAGGAGAGTTTTTAACAAAAAGTTCAAAAGATAGATTATTAGAGATATTAAAGCAGTATGGTACAGCTCATATTACAGATAATAGTTATATAAAAGAGAAGGAGATATTATCTACACCTAAAGAGGAAAAAGATACTGTTATTAGTGATAAAAATGAGAGTGAGAGTGTTAAAATAGCAGATAGTATTATTAATAATAGTACTGTAGCTAAGAGAGATAAAATAGATATAGCACAAGAAAAAATTACAGAACTTCTAAAAAGTGAAAATATAAATTTCTATAGAAGCCGTGCAAAACTAACATCAAGAGGGAAAAGAACTTTAAGAAAGATTATAGCTATTTTAAAAGAGATACCAGATGTAAAAATAGAGGTTAGAGGCTATACTGATGCTAGTGGAAAAAGGAGAGTTAATAAATGGATAAGTGATGTAAGAGCTAAAAGTGTAAAGTTATATTTAGGAAGTCATGGAATAAATTCTGATAATATAGAAGCAAAAGGATTTGGAGAAGATGATTTATTATATAAAGATAAACCTTATAGCCCTTTAAATAGAAGAGTAGAAATAGAGATAAAAAGGAGATAAATGATGTTAGAGTTAATAGGAGAGATGATATTGTGTCTAGTAGTGGCACTACTAATAGGTTTTTTAATAGGTTGGTTTTTTTCAAAGGCTTTAAATGCAGAAGAGTATGATATAGATTATGATGAGTTAAGTGTAAGAGAAGATGAACATAGCTCTCAAATAAAAAACTTAGAAGCAAAATATAAGAAAGAAAAAGAGCAACTTTCAGAGTGTGATAAGAAAAATAGGGAGTTAAAGGGTGAATTAATGAAAAAGATAAACCTTTTACAAAATACATCTAATACACTCCAAGAGATACAGAAAAAACATGGCAATAATACAACAGAGAGAATAGCTGAATTAGAAGCTATGTTACAACAAAAAGATATTGAACTTTTAGAGTTTGAAACAGTTTTAGTAAAAGCTGAAGAGACTATTGAGAAGTTAAAAGCCCAAAAAGATAAGTAAAATTTAAATAACCAAAATTTGGTTATTTAAAATATTATAATATAACCTTATTTACAACATTAAGTCCAAAACCAGAAAGACCAATAAACTCTGTATCTACTGTTGATGTTAGTAGATTAATATGCTCTATACCTAAATCTTTAAGTATTTGAGCTCCAATTCCAAACTCTTTAGCTTGTTCTTTAGATATAGTTTTTGTATCTAAAAAGACAAGTACACCACCATTTATTTTTAAATACTCTAATGAGTTTTGCATAGTTTCAAAACGATTTGAATTTAAAACAAGATCAACATCTAAACCTATATTATGAAATTTAACATTAGATGTTTGTTTAATATCTCCAAACTTAATTACTTTATGAACTCTACCTAAATGGTCTTCATAATTAATCTTTTCAACTCTTATACCCATAAAATCCATCTCTCTCTCTTTAATACGAGCTACCAATTTTTCATTAGCTAAACGATACTCAACTAAATCAGATATATAGACTATTGGAATATTATGTTTTTTAGAAAATATTTCAAGGTCATCATGTCTAGCCATTGTTCCATCATCTTTAATAATTTCACATATAACACCAACTGGAGCAAGTCCTGCTAATTTACATATATCAACAGAACCTTCTGTATGACCAGTTCTAACTAATACCCCACCATCTTTAGCTATAAGTGGAAAGATATGACCAGGGCGAACAAAATCTTCACTACTAGTTAAAGGGTTAGCAAGTTTTGAGATACAATCATCTCTCTCTATAGCTGATATTCCTGTATCTGCATTAGCAGAATCTATAGAGATAGTAAATGCTGTTTCATGGTTCGAGATATTATTATCAACCATTGGTAAAAGATGTAATTTTTTAGCAATAGCTTTGGTTACAGGTGTGCAGATAAGTCCTCTTGCCTCTTTTGCCATAAAGTTAACATGTTCTGGAGTAGAAAATGTAGCAGCGTAAACTAAATCACCCTCATTTTCTCTATTTTCATCGTCCATCATAATAACCATACGACCTTTTTTTATCTCACTAATAGCAGTTTCAACGCGTTCTAAAGCAACTTTAAACATAAATTGTATTCCCTTTTTTATAAATAGAAGGTATTATACTATTTTTTTTATATAAACCCTTGACATTTTATGATTTTTTCTCTATAATGCCGTCCACACAAACAAATGTGTAACATCTCTTGGGGTATGGCCAAGCGGTAAGGCAACGGTTTTTGGTACCGTTATTCGGGGGTTCGAATCCCTCTACCCCATCCATTAAATGTCGCGGAATAGAGCAGTTTGGTAGCTCGTCGGGCTCATAACCCGAAGGTCATAGGTTCAAATCCTTTTTCCGCAACCAATTTTTAAAACAGAATGTCGCAGAATAGAGCAGTTCGGTAGCTCGTCGGGCTCATAACCCGAAGGTCGGTGGTTCAAATCCATCTTCTGCAACCAAATTTATTTATATGTTAAGTTTACGATTGGGGTATGGCCAAGCGGTAAGGCAACGGTTTTTGGTACCGTTATTCGGGGGTTCGAATCCCTCTACCCCATCCATTAAATATCGCAGAATAGAGCAGTTCGGTAGCTCGTCGGGCTCATAACCCGAAGGTCGGTGGTTCAAATCCATCTTCTGCAACCAAATTAAATAGCCATGCGGGAATAGCTCAGTTGGCTAGAGCGTCAGCCTTCCAAGCTGAGGGTCGCGAGTTCGAGTCTCGTTTCCCGCTCCACCTCATATTTTTATTTTAAATTACTTAAATTTATCTCATTAAATAATATTATTTTTTTACCATTATGGTCACGCATAAAAGTTTGAGCATCTTGTTTATTTTTAAAAGGGATTAACTCTTCACCCATAGGACCTGTTATATCTGAACCAATTACAAAAAATGCACTCTTTGCATCTATAGTCTCTTGGCTATAGTAGTCTCTTACTAATATATTAGATATATTCTCTTTTGTTAATGTTTCAAATTTACCATACTTAGTTCTATTAAAATAGAATTTCATCATATCTTTTACACCATCAAAAGATAACTTATTTCCATCTTTATATACTATTTGTGTAATCCATTTTGGATACTTATATACAAACATTCCACAAACAGGACATTTATCATCTTTTGTTACACTAATTTCAATAGAGTTTTTACTCTTTTTATCTCTTTTTATATCCCAAAGATATAGAGCTACTGCTTGAAGTTGTTTTTCATTTATACCTTTACAGATATTATTATCTTTGATATAAGCTTTTAATTCATTAATAGCTTTAAAACTATTTAAATCTATATTGCCTTGACACTTTTTAGTAAAGATTTTTTTACCCATAGGATACATCATTTTTTGCTTTTTTATGCCAACCATTGCACTATCTCTATCTAATGATGCTTTTGCATCTTTTATTACTCTATTAAAATTAGCTATCTCTCCACCATGTTTTTTTATAAACTTCTCTGCTTCCTCTGAACGGCTAAATGCTAGTTTGCTAACTTTACTCATAGTTCCCTTAACATCTGAACCAATTACAAAAACTGCACTTTTAGCTAAAATTGGCTGTTGAGTATTAATATCAATAACTTTTACACTATCTAAGTCTATATTGCTATTTCTCATATCTGCTACTAAACATCTAACCGAACAGTACTGTTTATTTCCTGCTATATATGATGTTTTATAGAACATTTTTAAATTCATTCCACAAATACCACACCACATCTTTTTATCACCCTCTTGGACAAGAGTCGGTTTAACTGTTGCCATTTTACTAAATGGCTCTGCATTTACTGTTACAAATAACAATACTATTAACAATGCTATTTTTTTTAACATTACTTTTCCTTATTTTATAGATTGGCTTATATTATAACTATCAATTGTTAAATTAGTGTTAAATATTACTCTATTCGTAACTCTAGGGAACTTTGCGATATAATCGCAAAAAATTTTTAAGATAGATAGGAAATATTGTGAGAACACACTATTGTGCAGATATAAATGAGACACTTATTGGTCAAGAGGTAACGGTTGCTGGTTGGGTATCTAGCAGAAGAGACCATGGTGGTTTAATTTTTATAGATTTAAGAGATAAAGATGAGGTAGTACAACTTGTTTGTGACCCAGCGGACAATATTGAAGCTCATAAGAGGGCTGAAAGTGTTAGAGACCAATTTGTACTAATTGCTACAGGAAAAGTAAGAGCTAGAGGTGAAGGGTTAGAGAACCCAAAACTTAAAACTGGTAGAGTTGAAATTGTAGTAGATAATTTAGTAATAGAGAATAAATCTCTACCTATGCCATTTGATTTGGGTGATGAGAAAGTTAATGAAGAGATTAAACTAAAACATAGATATTTAGAGCTTAGAACACAAAAATCTTATGATATTTTTAAACTCCGTTCAAAAGCTACTATTGCTACTAGAAACACACTAGATGAGTTAGGATTTTTAGAGGTAGAGACTCCTATTATTACAAAATCAACTCCAGAGGGAGCAAGAGATTATTTAGTGCCATCTCGTGTTCATGGTGGTGAGTTTTACGCACTTCCTCAATCTCCACAACTCTTTAAACAGCTTTTAATGGTTGGTGGATTTGATAGATATTTTCAGATAGCAAAATGTTTTAGAGATGAGGATTTAAGAGCAGATAGACAACCAGAGTTTACTCAAATAGATATAGAGATGAGTTTTTGTGACCAAGAAGATGTTATTGATGTAGCAGAGAAACTTATGTACTCAATCTTTACTAAGTGTGGGTTTGATATTCCTAAAACATTTAAGAGAATGCCATATAGTGAAGCTATGGAGAAGTACGGTTCAGATAAACCAGATATGCGTTATGATTTGGCTATGGTTGATGTTATTGATATTTTTGCTAGATGTGATAATGAGATATTCTCTAATATTGCGAAAGACAGCAAGAAAAATAGAATTAAAGCACTAAAAGTTCCAAATGGAGATAATATCTTCTCTAAAAGAGAGATGAAAAGATTTGAGCAGTATGTTAGAAAATTTGGAGCATCTGGACTTGGATATTTCCAAATGAAAGAAGATGGATTAAAAGGACCTCTTACTAAATTCTTTACATCTGAAGATATAGAAGCAATTATTGAAAGATGTGATTTAAAAGTTGGAGATGCTGTATTCTTTGGTGCAGGAGATAAAAAGTTAGTATTAGATTATATGGGAAGATTTAGAATTCACTTAGCTGAACTTATGGGAATAATTCCAGAAGATAAGTTTGAGTTTTTATGGGTTATGGATTTTCCTATGTTTGAAGAAGAAGATGGAAGAGTTAAAGCACTACACCACCCATTTACAATGCCAAAAATTGATAAGAATGGAAAAATCTCATTTGATGATATAGAAGATATAGAGTCTATAGCCTATGATTTAGTATTAAATGGTACAGAGTTAGGTGGTGGTTCAATCCGTATTCATAAAGAGGATATTCAATCAGAGGTATTTAAACTTTTAGGAATTTCAGATGAAGAGGCAGAGGCTAAATTTGGTTTCTTACTAAATGCACTTAAATTTGGCGCACCTCCACATGGTGGTATTGCATTTGGTCTTGATAGACTTGTTATGTTAATGACAGGTGCTAGTAGTATTAGAGAGGTTATTGCATTCCCTAAAACTCAAAAAGCACAGTGTCTATTAACAGATGCACCAAGTGAAGTTGATAGTGAACAGTTAAGTGAACTTAGTATTAGAGTAAGAAAACAGTTAGTAAAATAGAGGAGAAGAGATGTCAAAAAAACTATTTTTAATAATCGGCGCACCAGGAAGTGGAAAAACAACAGATGCTAGTTTAATAGCAAAAAAACATAGTGATAGTATAGTACACTACTCAACAGGTGATATGTTAAGAGAGGAAGTATCAAGTGGAAGTGAATTAGGGGCTACGATTGAGAGTTATATATCAAGAGGGGCTTTAGTTCCTTTAAATATTATTATAGATACTATAATTTCAGCTATTAACCAAGCACCAGTACCAAATGTTCTAATTGATGGGTATCCTAGAAGTGTAGAGCAGATGAAAGCTTTAGATGAGATTTTGGCTGATAATAGTGATATAGAGCTAGTTTCAGTTATTGAAGTTAGAGTTAGTGAACAGGTAGCAAAAGAGAGAATATTAGGTCGTGCAGCTGAAGCTAAAGAGGGAGAGCAGAGAAGTGATGATAGTGTAGAGGTATTCTATGATAGAATGAAAATCTATACCGACCCATTGGCTGAAATTCAAGAGTTTTATACTAATAAAAGTTTATTACATGTAATTAATGGTGAAAGAACACTTGATGTTATTGTTGAGGATATGGATAACTTTATTCAGAGTAAAATTTAATAATTTCCACTTCCCCTTATAATATAATAAGGGGCTACTAAAATAGCAAAATAAATCCACTTTTTCCCAAATATAAATCAGACTTATACTATAAATAATATATAATTTCGTCACTATTTAAATTGATAAAAATTTAAATATAAAAAAAGGTAAATAATATGCTTAATTTCTTAATTTTACTAATTCTGTTTGCAATATTTCTATCATTTATAAGGTTTATAAAAGGACCTCATTTAACAGATAGAGTTGTTGCTTTTGACACTATGGGGATAATTGCTGTATCTCTTTTAGTTTTGCTCTCTGTTACAGTTAAAGATAGTATATATCTTGATGTAGCTTTTGTATTTGCAGTTATTGGATTTATTGGTACAATAATTTTTGCACGATTTAATGTGGCAAAGGATAGTGATGCTTAATGTTATTGGATTGATTTTAATAACTCCTGGTGCTACTCTTTTAGTTATTAGTGCTATTGGGCTTTTACGAATGCCTGATACTATTACTAGAATGCACGCAGGAACAAAAGCCTCAACGCTCGGTAGTCTGCTTGTTATTATGGGAGTTGCATTTTTAGAGCCTACTTTATGGTTTAAACTTCTCTTTTTAGCTCTTTTTATCTTAATTACTAACCCTCTCTCATCTTCAATTTTAGCTAGAAGTACTTACCTTAAACACGGTTTTTTTAATATGAGTGGAATGGACGATTTAAAGGATAATAGATGATTGGATTAATAGTATTAGCTATATTTATAACACTTATAATCTTAGCTGTATTGATTATAGAAAATGATGATTTACCCCATAGTGTTATTCTATTTATGGGATTTGGATTAGGGAGTGTAATACTCTATTTCATATTTTCAGCACCTGATGTAGCATTGACAGAGGCTGTAATTGGAACTGGTATTAGTGGAGTGGTATTTTTAGTAACTCTTTTACAGATAAGAAGTAAGGAGATAAAGAGATGAATTTAAAAAAAGAGATTAGAGTCTCTACCCTTTTTATATCGCTTATAGTATCTATTATGACTATTTTACTACTTCCAATATTTTTAGATTTTAATCTTGCTTCAAACTCTTTAGGAGATAGCTTACTTAATATAAATGAGATAGAGACCAATAGTGCAAATGGTGTAACCTCTGTTGTTACATACTTTAGGGGTTTTGATACCTTAGGAGAGGTTACTATTCTATTTTTATCTATCTTTGGTATTGGTTTAGGATTAGATGGGTATAGAGATAAATTAAATATCTTTGCTTATGAGAATAGACTACTTAAAAGTAGTGTTGATATTCTATTTCCTCTTATTATTCTATTTGGATTTTATATTATAATTCATGGACATCTAAGCCCTGGTGGTGGATTTCAAGGTGGTGTTATAATTGCGAGTGCATTTTTATTAATGTTTTTAGCTAAAGGAGATGAGTTTTCTCTAAATCATAAAATTATATCTATTACAGAAGCACTAAGTGGAGCAGGATTTATACTAATTGGTATATTGGGCGTTCTTTTAGTAGATAGGTTTTTAGGGAACTTTTTACCACTTGGTACTATAAAAGAGCTTTTTAGTGGTGGAGTTATACCACTTATATATATATTTGTAGGGATTAAGGTCTCTGCTGAAATTACTGCTTTAGTTGAGTATTTTATAAGGATTAAAGATGTTAGATAGTTTTAATCAGACACAATTTTTACATAGTGTAATTACTATCGGGTCACTATTAATTTTTGCTATAGGGTTAGTTGGAGTTTTAATTAAAAAGAACCTATTTAAGATTTTTCTCTCATTTGCTATTATTGAGAGTAGTCTATTTATCTATTTTATTGGAATGCACTTTGAGGTAGAAAAGGTAGCTCCAATGTTAACAGACAAGGTTACAAAGTTCTCTACTAATATGACAGACCCTGTTCCACAAGCTATGATTTTAACTACTATTGTTATTGGTATTGCTGTTTTGGCTTTAGCACTATCTTTTATTATTAACTATTTTAAACTAACTAATAATATGAGAGTTGATGATATGAATGAGTTAGGAGATGAGAAGTGAGCCTTTTATATTTTGTAATCTTACCACTTTTAGCATCTTTTTTAACTCCATTTTTTAGAAATTATCTAAGATATATCTCTTTGGCAGTTAATCTTATGCTATTAGCTCTATCATTTAGCTTTTTAGGCTCTCTTCCTATAAGAGAGTCTATCTCTTTTGACTCTCCTCTTAGTATAGCATTTGTATTGGATAGTGCTTCACTATTTTTTATAGTTCTATTTCTATCTATAATGACACTATTTTCAATATATGCTATTAGAGATAAGAGTAGAAAAGATATATTTATCTTAACCAATATGCTACTAGCTAGTGTATCGGGACTTGTATTAAGTGGAGATATTTTCAATATATATATCTTTTTTGAAATAGCATCAATTTCAGCCTATATTTTAACCTCTCTACAAAAAGATAAAGAGGCGTATAGTGGTGCTATTAGATATATGATAATGGGTGCAGTAGCCTCTATATTTTTATTAATTGGAATAATGACAATATATCTAAATTTAGGAACTTTAAATCTAGTAACTATTGGTGAGAAGTTTTCAACTATAGATAATCAGATTAAATCTCTTACTCTTATATCACTATTTATAGGATTTGGAATAAAAGCGGAGATTTTCCCTTTAAACTTTTGGGTAGTTGACATCTATCAAGCATCTACTAATAGAGTAAATGCCCTATTTAGTTCTGTTTTATCAAAAGCTTATATATTTCTATTTTTTCATATTGCCTATATTTTAGGAGTAAATATTAAGATACTTAGTTTTTTAGCAATTTTAGGTATTATCTCTTTTGGTGTCTCTGAAATATCTGCTTTAAGTAGTAAAAATTTAAAAAGAGTTTTTGCCTACTCAACTTTAGGGCAAATTGGGGTCTTATTTATTGCTCTATCTAGTAGTAGTATAGTAGCTACAACAGGGGCTATATTTTTGATTGCACTTCATGCCATAACTAAACTAATGCTATTTTTATCTTTAGATATTTTAGAAGATAGATTTAGTAGTGTTAATATAGATATATTTAAAAAGTTTAATTCACTCTTTTTAATCTCTATTTTTGCTATTGGATTTTTATCTCTTTTAGGAGTTCCTCCATTTGGTGGATTTATAGCTAAACTTACAATACTAGAGGGTTTAATAACTAAAAGTGAATATATTTTAGTTGGAGCTATTTTGGTTATCTCTTTAATCGAAGCTGTTTACCTATTTAAACTTTTAGGTATGAGTCGAGAAGCAGGAGAGAAGAGTAGTTTAGATATACCTATTTTAAAAAGAGGAGTTTTATCTATTATGGCTCTATCTATTATATATCTTGGAATTTTTCCTGAACTATTTTTACAAATATGTAAAAGTGTAGCTTTAGCTCTTGTAGGAGTAGATAATGTTTAGTTTTGAAATTACACCTTTAGGTAACCTATTTCTTGCACTTAATTTAGCTGTATTTGGCTCTTTAATCTTTATGAAAAGAGAAAACTTAGCCTTAATGTTACTTCTATTTCTCTCTTTGAGTACTATATTTTATGCCAATAATTTAATTACACTATTTATTGGTTGGGAGGTAATGAGCTGGAGTAGCTACTTTATAATAGTAAAAGATGTTAAATTAAAAACAGCACAAAAGTATATTATATTTAATCTAGGTGCAGGTTTTGCACTTTTGGGGGCTATAGTTTTAATATATAATTTTAGTGGAACTTTTATCTATAGTGATATAATTTTTAATAAAGTTCCAATACCATTTAGAACACCTATATATATTTTACTCTTTATTACTATATTTGTAAAATCTGGTATTATCCCTTTTCACTATTGGGTAATTGATACCTATAAAGAGGCAGAAGATATATTTAGTGCTATCTTAAGTGCTATTATCTCAAAAGCTGGTATTTTTCTATTTATTACCCTATTTATAAAAATAATAGGATATAAATATATAGAGACAAATCTATTAGATATTGTAGCGTGGCTTGGTGTAATCACCTCTATAGTTGCCACATTTAAAGCAATATCTCAAAATAGCCTAAAGAGACTTTTAGCATACTCATCTATTGCACAAGTTGGATATATTGTAACAGTATTAACTATCTTAAATAGTAGTGGATTAGAGGCTGGATTATATCATACCGTTATTCACACATTTGTAAAACTACTTCTATTTGTAAATATAGCATCAATTATCTATATTACTAAAAAAGATAAATTTAGTGAGTTGGGAGGATTAATATATAGTTATCCTACCCTATTTATTATGCTTCTAATTGGAATAATAGGATTGGCTGGAATGCCACCACTTGGAGGATTTAGTAGTAAGTTTCTTATATATACAACTTTACTAGAAGAGAAAAAAGCTCTACTTTTAGTAGCCATTATGTTTAGTTCAGCTTCTGCTTTTCTATACTGCTATAAACTAATATATGGTATCTATCTTGGTCACTCAAAAACCGATAAAAAAGAGCATAGAAAACTATCAACTCTATATTATATACCTCAATATATAGCCTCTTTAATCTTAATAGTTTTAGGCTTTTTACCATCTTTAGCTATAGAGATATTTAATCCAATATTAATCTCTTTAGGATTTAAACCAACTAACTTCTCAACTCTATTTGAACTAAACTCAAACTTTGCATCATTTAATGGTGGGGCTATTATGGCAATATTTATTGCTATATTTGTAGTAATTTTACTTATTGTAACCTCTATAAAAAATAGAACTGTGAAAACGAGAGATAAGTTAGATATAAGCTACTGTGGAGAAGTACCAAATCCAAACAGTAATCTACACTACGGTTATGGAGTTGGAGAGGAGTTAAGACGAGTTAGCTTTATTGGATTTATACTAAAAAATAGTGTATCTCCATACTGGGAAAGAGTATTAGTAGTTGTTAAAGAGAGTTCTATCTTTTTAAAGAGACTATATAGCTTAACTATTCAAAATGTAGGAGTAGTTACTATAATACTCTTTAGCATACTACTTTATATAGGAGTTGAATAATGTTTTTAGATGTAATATATATGCTAATCTTAGCATACTTTTTTGGTTTTTTATACTACGGACTATATAGAAATATATCTGCTAGAGTTCATGGAAGATTTGGACCATCTATAGCTCAATCTTTTTACGATAGTATTAAATTATTTCTAAAAGATACAACCATAAATTTTGGTTGGGCATTTTATGGTGGAATAGTTATTATGGCAACAGGTGCAGTAACTACTGTTTTATTTATTCCATACCTAAATAACTCTAACTCTCTAACAGGATTTAGCTCTTATGGAAATTTAATAGTAGTTTTATATCTTATGGTTTTAGGACCTTTGGGAAATGCTATTGGGATTGGAAGTAATGGAAACCCATTTGGAGCTATGGGAATAACTAGAGGTTTGACTAGACTTATAGGTTTAGAGTTACCTTTTTATATAGCATCTATTGGCATTATGATAGCCTCTCAAAGTGCAGATATTACAACTATTATGCATAATCAATCACAAACTTGGAATGTTTTTTCACACCCACTACTATTTATTGGAGCTTTTATCTCATTTTTAGGATTTATGGGAAAATCTCCATTTGATGTAGTAGGTGCGCCACAAGAGGTATATAGTGGACCAGCCACTGAATTTAGTGGTAAATTTTTTGCTCTTGCCTTGTCTCAAAGTGCTATATTCTCATTTGCTAAACTTCTTTTAATGGTTGATTTATTTTTAGGTGGAGCATCTAATCTATTAGAGTTAGTTATTAAGACATTTATTCTATTTATTATGGCTGTTTTTGTAGGGAGCGTTTATGCTAGATTTACTACTATTCAAAGTGTTGAATTTTTAATTCGCATACCGACTATTATTGCTTTAGTTGGACTATTTTTTATATAGGAAAAGTTATGAAAATTTTTAAAAAATTAATACTACCAATAGTAATGGTAGTAGCAAGTGTAGTAAATTTAGCTCTTATTATCTCTTTATACATATATATTCAAGCTGTAACGCATGAAAATATAAATGAGTGTACCAACTCAACAATAAATGATTTTAATGTTAAAATATGCACATATAGAGCCAATAATAGAGAGGTAGATATAACAACTTATGATTTTAATCAAAAAAGAGTAATTATTTTAAGTGCAAATAACTCTTATGATAGTAATCAAACCAAGTTTATAACTAAAGTATTAAAAGAGAGTATAGGAGAACCTAAAAAAGTAAAAGCAATTAAAATAGTTGCACACTCAAATATTGCTGAAAATAGTGACTCTCTAGCTAAAAAAAGAGCTTTAAAACTAAAAAATATTATTAGTAAAATAGGTTGTAGTAGAAATACTATCTCAACTAAATATAATAAAGAGCCATTTTTAAATGAGATAGATATGAAACTAAATGGAACTCTACTTAGAGTTTTAGAGCTACATTCAGATGTAGTAGAGTTAAAAAATGAGCTAAATATCTCAAAAGGAAGAAAAATAAAAAAAGAGCTACTTGATAAATATAGAGATAGATTAGAGCCTTATAGTAGTAGTGTTATTTTGGTCTCTTTTAAATAGTAAAGGATTTATAATTAGTAGATTAAATACTCAAAAAGAATATACCGTTATAGAACTCTTTGCAGGTGCAGGTGGTTTAGCCTTAGGATTGGAACAAGCAGGATTTAGTACTAAAATAGCTGTAGAGTTAAATAGATGGGCAATCGAAACACTAAAAGCTAATCGCCCACATTGGAATATTGTTCAAGAGGATATTACTAAGATTTCAGAAATTGGAATTAAATCCTATCTCAGAGATAATCAGGAGATAGATTTATTATCAGGTGGGTATCCTTGTCAATCTTTTAGTTATGCAGGTAAAAAACTCGGATTAGAAGATACTAGAGGTACACTATTTTCCGATTTTGCTAAAATCCTAAAAGAGATTAAGCCTAAAATGTTTTTAGCTGAAAATGTAAAAGGTTTAGTAACTCATGATAAGGGTAGAACTTTACAAGTTATGATTGATGTCTTTAAAGAGGTTGGATATTTTGTTCAATACAAAGTTCTTAATTCAGTAGATTATGGAGTAGCTCAAAAGAGACAAAGAGTTTTAATTATTGGAACAAGAGAGGATATTAGAGAAAAGATTGGTGAAGATTATACTTTTCCTAAACCATATAAAAAGAAATTAGTTCTAAAAGATGTCTTAAAAGATGTTCCTCCATCTCCTTGTGCAACCTATAATGAAAAGAAAAAAGAGGTATTAAAATATGTAAAAGCTGGTGGTTGTTGGAGAGATTTACCTGATGAGGTAGCGAGAGAGTATATGATGAGTACTTACTTTATGGGAGGGGGTAGAACTGGAATTGCAAGAAGATTATCTTGGGACGAAGCAGGACTTACAGTTTTATGTACCCCATCACAAAAACAGACTGAAAGATGTCACCCTGATGAATTAAGACCTTTTAGTGTACGAGAAAATGCTAGAATTCAATCTTTTCCTGATAGTTGGGAGTTTAAAGGCTCAATGGCAGAGCAGTATAAACAGGTAGGAAATGCTGTACCTGTTAATATGGCTAAAGAGGTTGGATTATCTATTATAGAATATCTAAGCAAACTAGAGGAAAAAAGTATGAAAAGATATAATCTTAGTTTTATAGATGATAAAGATTTATTTAACCATGTTAAAGAGACTATAGAAAAATATAGATTTAAAATAACTCTAAAAGAGTTTAATAAAAATTTAATAGACCCTATAAAATTAACCTTTGATTCTAAAGTGTATGGAAAAAGTATAGAAGAGATTATTGAAGCAGAGTCAATAAGACAGATGGATAAATCAAATAGCAATAATATTGGATATTTCCAACAAAATATCTTTAAATATATATATCATAAAGATACAAAACAGACAAATTGGAGTGTTCCTAAAAAAGGTTTTGATATTATAAATGAGGTTGATAAAATCTATGTAGAAATGAAAAATAAACACAATACTATGAACTCCTCATCTTCTCAAAAAACCTTTATGAGAATGCAGAGTAAAATTTTAAATACCCCAAATGCTGAATGTATGTTAGTAGAGGTCATAGCTAAAAATAGTCAAAATATACCATGGCAAATCTCTTTAGATGGAGAGAGTATAACTAATAAACAGATTAGAAGAGTATCAATAGATAAATTTTATGAGTTAGTTACAGGAGAGAAAGAGGGATTTAAACAGTTAGTAGAGACTCTACCAAAAGTAATGAATGATGTTTTAGAAGAAATAAAACAAAATGGTATTGAAAATAGTGTATTTAGTGAATTAAAAAATATAGATAGTAATATCTTAAAAAGTTTGTATCTCTTGTCTTTTAAGAAGTATGAAGGGTTTGAGAAATTTGATATATAATATCTAAATAATAAGGAAGATAAAATGCAAGAAGGATTTATAGACTATCAAAAAGTCTTAGAAAATGAGGAACATGCAATAAAAAGTACCCAAAGTGCAATACAAAAAGCTATAGATTGGTTTCGCTCTAAGAGTATGTTTGTTTTAGCTTATGGAACAGGTTGTGGGGCTATTGAGATGCCACCAACCTTTACAAGTCGATATGATATTGAGAGGATTGGAGTAGTAGGAGTTGCAACCCCTAGACAAGCTGATGTTTTAATAGTTTCAGGATATTGCTCTTATAAGACTCTCAAAAGAGTTATACGAAGTTATGAGCAGATGAGTGAACCAAAATATGTTATAGCTTTGGGGAGTTGTACTATTAATGGTGGTATGTATTGGGACAGTTATAATACTATTAAGAGATTAGAAGATTATATACCTGTAGATATATTTGTTAATGGGTGTATGCCTAGACCTGAAGCTCTGATTGAGGGGTTTGTTAAACTTCAAGATAATATTAAAAATAGTAAAAAAGAGGCTGGATTTATTAAATATAGAGAAAATAATGAGTTTTATAAAGAAAACCAAAAAAAGATATTTGGGGATAATATAGAACCTACTTATGAGGCTAATTTTGCAGGAATGAATTAATATCTAAAACAAATGAAAAAAGAAATAGAATTAGAAATACAAAAACGGAAAGATATTTATAAATCATCTCCTGATGATATGATTTCTGCATATAATAGAGAACTTGAAACAGAAAAAGAGTACAACGGTAGACAACTTTTAGAACTTCTTCAAAATGCTGACGATGAAAATTCAGATGAAGTCTATATTGAGTTAAATACTAAAAATAGTCAGCTAATTATTGCTAATAGAGGTACACATTGTAAATCATTCAGCCTCGATGGTATTAAATCTTTAATGATTTCAAATTTAAGTTCAAAAGTTACAAAAAAATATATAGGGAATAAAGGATTAGGGTTTCGTTCTATTATAAATTGGAGCAATAAAGTTATTATTAATAGTAATAATCTTGATATTATTTTTTCTAAAGAGATAGTTAATGATATATTTGATGAACTTTTCACCAAAGATGATGAAAATAAATTTATTGAAAAGAGAAATTTGCCACAAGGCACAAAACCTATTCCTTTTTTGGCTATGCCAAAAGTAGTTGAAAATATACAAAATAAATGGATAACAAAAATAACCATAGAGTATAAAGATAGTTTTTTAGATGATATAAAAGAACAGATAAATGACTTAAAAAATGAAATTTTACTTTTTTTAAATCACTTAGTAAAACTAACGCTTAATATTGATGGAGAAATTAGAGAAGTTATAAAAAAACAAGATAATGAATTTATTTATATAAATAATGAAAAATGGACAATATATGAGGATGAAGCTAAACTTCCTAAGAGGTTATGGGAAAAAAAGAATGAAGAAGAATTTTATAATCTAAAACTTGCTCTTAAAGAGGATTATGATATTCAAAATAATTTACTTTTTGCCTATTTTCCCACTCATATAAGTATGGATTTTCCTTTTATTATTCATGGTACATTTGATTTAAATAGTTCAAGAAATAGTATTAATAAAAGTGATAAAAATAGATATATCTTAGAAAAACTTGTATTGTTAATTACAAAAACAGCAAAAGAGTTAACCCAAAATGAAGTAAGTTATAAAGCATTAGAATTTTTATTATATAAGGATGAACATCCAACTTTAGAGACATTAGGTTTTTATGAACAGTTAGATAATGCCATAGAAGAATTGGAAATCTTTCCTTGTATAGATAATACTTATCGGAAAAGAGAAGATGTAGTTTATATTAGTAATGAATTTTCCAATTTTATAACAAAAGTAAATGCAGTTGACTTATTTTCAAATCTTTTAATTTCGACAGAACAAAGCGTTATAGATGTATCTATATATGAACTAAATAATTCCATTTCTACTTCTACTGAGAAACTCAATCTCTTAAGTCAAAAAATTTCAAATATAGAGGATAGAGTCAATTTAATTTATATTTTTTATCATACATTTAAAAGAGAAAATAAATTGTTGTTTCTCATTGATGAAAAAAAAGAGTTTATTCCTATAGAAGATAAAGTTTATACTCCTAACTTAGGTGTGCATATTGAAATTCCTAGTTATGTAGATATTAGATTTATACATAATGAACTTTATAAAAAATTACTTCAAAAATTTAATGCTACACCTCAACAATTAGTTGAGAAATTAAAGGAAATGACTAATATTGAAAGTTATAATGCAAAATCTATTTTAAATAAAATTGTAGTAGCTACGAATAAAGAGTTAAAAAAAGACAATATAGATAAAATAAGAATTATTAAAGAGATGGTATTATCTTTATATTCTAACTATAAATCTCTTGATAGTAAAATTTTTATTGATGCTAAAGTGCAATTAATTGCAAAAAATAAGAGCATAGTTAAAGCAAATGATTTATACTTATCAAAAACCTATCCATCTGGAGAATTAACTGAAGAGTTATTTGGAGAAATATTTAAAGATAATCAATTTTTAATTGATATTAATTTTTGGGAATTTAAATATGAGAATAAAAATGATATTGAAAGCTTTTTTTTATGGTTAGGAGTTAATCAATATACTAAATATAGTATTTCTAATATAAATAAACAATGGGAATATAAAAAAAATATTTTTAAAAATACAAACTATACAAAAATATATGATGAAGAAATTATACAAATTGATAATATAGAGTTAATTTTGCATTATATATCTAAAGAAAAATTATTAACTTGGATTTTATTGGATAGAAAACTTTTTAGTGAGATATTAGATAAAAAGATATATAAATATTTTTATAGAACATACCATTATTTAACAGATACCATCTCTTATATTAGATTTCAATTATCGAAAGCTTTTAAAGACTATTTTATAACTACAGATGAAAAATTTTCTAAAATTATAAATGATAATCCAATTAATTTTAATTATTATTTATTAAAAAAATATGCTTTATCACAAAGAGATATTGAAAGTTTAATTTTAAAGTTAGGTGCAGTTGAAGAGTTTAAAGAGTTATCAAAAGATAAAGTCATTGATATTTTAAAAAAATTATCTTTTACATCTCTAAATGGAGAATATACTCAAAGAGTATATCAGTTGGCATATAAAAATTTTTATGAACAATATTTTTATATTCATCTTGGAGAGATTAATTTATTTGCAAAAAAAGATGGTATTTCTAGTTATTTTAATCAAAATAAAGTTTATTATAGTGGCAATACAAAAATACCCAAACAGATTATTAGAAGAAAAGCTATTTTTAATTTTCCAAAAGGATATGGTAGTAAAAAAGTTACAGATTTTTTTGCTATAAATGATTTAAGTAAATTAGAACTTAAATTAATTAGTAAAATTCCTATATCTCATTTAACGGATAAATTCAATAAGCTTTTTAAAAGATTAATTCCATTTATTTTAGCTTATAGGATAAAAGATATTGAAAAAGATAAAACTGCATATAGTGAATTTAATAAATTAAAAAAAATATATTTAATTCTTTGTGAAGAGGTTCGATATGATTTTGAAACTCAAGAGTATGAGTTAGAATATAGTGATTATTTAAAAGATGGAAATGAGTATCTTATTCATGTGAATAGAGATAGTACAATTGATGAGTTAAGAAATGATTTTGATTTTATTGATACTTTTTCAGATATTTTAGGTTTAGTTTTTGGACTTGAAGAGACAAAAATATTTAGAGATATTATTAAAAATAATATCAATTATATTGAAAGAATGATTATTAATAATTTAGGAATAGAAGCATTACATAGAGCTAAATCTATAATGGGAATAGATAATGAAGAAGAATTATTTTGGAAAATAGTTTATAAATCTCTTAATAGAGAATATATAGATAAATCTAATAATTTATTAGACTTAATAAAAAATGATTTAGAGTTAAAAATAGATATAACAACAATAAATTATCAAAATTTAAATGCCAAAAACAGTTTAAAAGTAATAAAAGAGCTATTTATAGAATTAGGATTAGAGGTTGAAAATTATAATAATCACGAACCATATTATCAACTTAATTTTTCAAAATATCATAATTATAATCTATTAAACTGTTTTCATGATAATCAAAAAAGATTTGAACAGCATCTTTATAAATATTGCAAAAAGAACTCAAAAGAGAAAGATTTTTTATTTCTTTTAGATAAATATACTCATAATAGTGAATTTGTAAAAGACAATGTATTAAATATAGATTATCAAAATATTGTTCAACAATTTATTAAAGAAAATTTTGAATTTAATATAGATAGTCCAATAGATGAGGTTATAGATTATCAATCAATATACGAAAAAAATAAATTAGAGATTGATTTTGAAAAGATTAAAGGGCAAAGAGAATATGATAGCCTTTTATATTTTGATAAGTTAGATGAAATTAAAAAATATATAAAAAGTTTAAAAAAAGAAGAACAGCCCAAGTCAAATAATTCTCCTAAGAAACCCCCTAAACCCATTATTGAAAATCCAAAAATAGAAAAGCCTTTTCTACCTAAAAGAAATGGAGGAAAAGGAGGTAAGGGTGGAACTTATAATCCTAATAGAGATAGAGCCAAAGAAGATAAAGGGAAAAATGCAGAAAAAAATGTTGTTCAAACGCTAAAAAAAGAGTTTGGAGAAAATAATGTTGATTGGGTAAATGATGATACTATTGGATATGATATTAAATATAAAAATAAACAAGATATATGGAAATATGTAGAGGTTAAAGTTTATTCAAATAGTAAATTCTTTTTGAGTAAAAATGAAAAGAGATTTGTAGAGAAAAATAAAGAAAATTATGAGATTTTTTTAGTAGCAGAAGAAGAGATTTATAGGCTAACAAATATAGATTTTTATGATAGAGATAAATTTATTTTAGAGGCTAATAGTTATGAAGTTTATTATAATATCAAAAAGAGATAATTATGCAATTAATAGATAAATTTGAAACCCTTATATTTCAAATAGAAGAGATTCATAATATATTGCAAAATAGAGCAATTAAAAGTGTTAGTAGAAATTTAACTATTCGTAATTGGCTTATTGGTTATTATATTATTGAGTATGAACAAAAAGGGGAAGATAGAGCTAAGTATGGTGATAGGGTTATAGATAATTTAGTAAAAAGATTAAAACATATAAAAGGAATGTCAAAAAGTAATCTTAAACTATTTAGACAATTCTATACCTCATATCCACAGATAATAGAGGTTATATCAAATGATTTTAAACAGATAAATCAAAAAAGCCTGACACTGTCTGACCAATTTATAATTCCTACAGAAAAACTTATAAATAGTTTCTCTTTTAGTCATTTTATTGAACTCTTAAAAATTAACGAACCAACTAAACGCCTATTTTATGAGATTGAAGGAGTTAAAGGAAATTGGAGTGTGCGAGAATTAAGAAGACAGATAAATTCGGCAACTTATGAAAGAATAGGATTATCTAAAGATAAAAAAGATATGATTAAAACTATTCAATCTAAAAGTGAAACTATATTACCTCAACAGATTATTAAAGACCCATATATATTAGAATTTACAGGTTTAGAAGAGAAGATAAAATATAGTGAAAATGATTTAGAAGAGGCACTACTTAATCATTTTCAAGATTTTTTATTGGAACTTGGTAATGGTTTCTGTTTTGAGGCTAGACAAAAGAGAATTTCAATAGATAATGAGCATGATAGAGTTGATTTAGTATTTTATCATCGTATTTTAAAATGTCATATTCTTATAGATTTAAAGATACGAGAGTTCTCTTATGCTGATATTGGGCAGATGAATTTTTATTTAAACTTTTACAAAAATGAGATAATTCAGAAGACAGATAATCCACCTATTGGATTAATATTATGTGCCAATAAAAATAAAACTAAAGTTGAATATGCTACAGCAGGATTAGATAATCAACTTTTTGTATCAAAATATAAAATAAATTTACCATCAATTAAAAAAATAGAAACTTTTTTACATGATGAATTTATTA
This sequence comes from Campylobacteraceae bacterium, assembly GCA_027065385.1. Lineage (GTDB taxonomy): Bacteria > Campylobacterota > Campylobacteria > Campylobacterales > Sulfurovaceae > UBA1140. The sequence continues at coordinate 55,001 of JAMOOP010000130.1, forward strand.
ATCTAAATAAAGGATTGAAATGATAGAAATTTTAAAAAAACAGTACGAAATAGAAGAAAAAGGTAATAGACTCTTTAAAATCAATATAGAAAAAGATAAGCTCTTAAATACTATAGATTTTATTAGTCTAAATAGTAACTTTATAACACTATCTCAAATAGCTTGTGCTGATTGGATAGAAGATGAGATTTTTAGTTTAAATTATATTTTAACTACTGATAGAAGAGATAAAAATTTAATGGTTGAGGTTAATATTCCAAGAGTTGATAGTAAACTTCCAACCCTTTTAAATCTTTTTCCACAAGCTGAAGTTATGGAGAGAGATTTACATGAGATGTATGGTATTGATTTTATTGGAAACCCTACTCTATACGATTTTGCTCTTGAAGATTGGAAAGAGATACCACCTTTAAGAAGAGAGTTTGATACTTTAGAGTATGTAAATAGTAACTTTGAATTTAGAAAAGGTAGAGAAGATAATAGAGATGTTAAGGTTGAGATAAAAAGAAGAAGAGCCGAAGCTAAAAAATTAAAAGCTAAAAAGGAGGCTAAAAATGGTAGCAGATAATAGACTAATAAAAATCTATCATGGTCCTCAACACCCTGGTATTACTGGAAATATGAGTGTAGAGTTAGACCTTTTAGGAGAGACTATAAAAGGGGCTAGAACTCATGTAGGGTATCTGCACCGAGGGTTTGAAAAGTTGGTTGAGAGAAGAACTATTATTCAAGCCTTTACTATAGTTTGTAGAATTTGTGTGCCTGAACCTGACCCAAATGAGGAGAATTTTGCAAGAGCCATTGAAAATTTAGCAGGTATTGAAATAAGTGATAGGGCAAAATATATTAGAACTATGGTTTTAGAGATGGCTAGAATTGCCTCTTTAATGTTATGGATTGGAGGACAGAGTGGCTCTATTGGACTTGGAACTGTTGGGCAGTGGAGTATATATGATAGAGATTTAATCTTAGACCTTTTTGAAGAGTTAACAGGAGGTAGAGTATATCACATGTATATTTACCCTGGGGGAGTTAGAAGAGAACTTCCTAATGGATTTTTAGAGAAACTTTCTCAACTTTTAGACTATTTGGAGAAGAGACTTCCACTATATGATAGTATCTTTTTTGAAAATAGCACCTTTAAAAAAAGAGCTATAGGGGTTGGAGTTGTTAAAAAAGAGGAGGCTTTAAAAAATGGGTATGTAGGGCAAGTTTTAAGAGGTTGTGGAATTAAAAGAGATGTAAGACGAGATAATCCATATTTGGTTTATAATAGTCTTGATTTTGAAATTCCAACTTTTGAGGGGTGTGATGTCTATGCTAGAGCAATGGTAAGAAGAGCTGAAATTAGAGAGTCTATTAAGATACTTAGACAAGTAATTAAACAGATGCCAAAAGAGGGACTAATTATGCAAAAGCTCCCAAAACATAGAAAATTTAAAATCCCAAAAAATGATACATTAGTCTCAACCGAGTCAGCTAGAGGAGAATTTAATTATTATATGGCAGGAGATGGAACAGAGAAAATTAGAAGAATGCAAGTAAGAGGTGCTTCACTTATTCATGGATTTACACTTTTAGAGAAACTTCTAATAGATGAAGAGCTTTCAAATGTGGCTATGATTATGAATTCACTCGGTATCTGCCCACCTGAAATTGAAAGATAGGAGAGAGATATGAAATTTAATTTAGATATAAAAGGAACAATAGCCCCATTTAATGCCATAGCACAACTTTTTGAACAGCCCAATACTATCTGTTATCCTAGTGAAAAGAAAGATACTATAAGTGGATATAGAGGATTTCACACTAATCTATTAACAAGTTGTATTGGGTGTGCAAATTGTCAAGATGTCTGTATGAATGAGGCTATAGATATGATACCAATAGAAGAGGATAAAAATCCAAAAAATAGTAGTGGGTGTATTCCAAGAATAGATTATGGAAGATGTTGTTGGTGTAGTCTATGTACTGATGTTTGTCCTCCTAGCTCTCTTAAATTAGAAGATGATTGTATTTTTGCAACTGATAGTAGCAATAATTTTTTATATATGCCAAAGGATAAATAATGTTAGCAAAATTTATATTACTTTTTATAGTTTGGATAGGACTTACAAACTCGTTAAATATTCAAGAGTTAATAGTTGGAGCAGTAGTAGCTTTTACTGTTGCTAGATTTTTTACTCCAAACAGAGAGCTACATTTAAGGAAATTGGCTTTAAAATATATTAAATTTATTCCAATATTTTTAAAAAATTTAGTTCAATCAAATATAGCTGTAGCTAAAATTGTTTTAAATCCAAAATTACCAATTAATACAGGTATAGTTAAACTTCAAACCTCTTTAAAAGATGATTATGATAAGTTAATTTTAGCAAATGCCATAACTCTAACACCTGGTACAATTACTGTAGAGCTTAGAGATAAAGAGCTTTTTATCCATATTTTAAATATGGGTAGTTTAGATAGGGAGGTTTTACAAAAAGAGATTGTTGATGAATTAGAGAGAGGTATAACGCACAATTAAATAGTGCGTTATAATCTTTCTTATTTCACAGCTTTTCCTAAATCCCACATAGGCATAAATATTCCTAGTGCCATTAAAAGAACTAATCCTGCAATAAAAAAGAGCATAATAGGCTCAATATAGGCTGCTAAGTTATCAATAAGGTCTTGAAATCTACTATCATAATAACCTGTTACTTTTTCTAACATGGCATCTAACTGTCCACTTGTCTCCCCTGCTCTTATCATCTGTAGAAGCATATTTTCAAATAGTTCAGTCTGTTCAAAAGCGTCTGATAATGATATACCTCTTGATATATTTGCATTTACAGTTAAGAGTTTCTGTTTAATATATAGGTTATCTACCATATCAACAGCAGTATCTAAAGCCTCCGATACTGGAATACCTGATTTTACTAACTCGCCAAATACTAAAGTGTATTTGTGCATTGTAGCAAAAAATATAATTTTATGAATAAGATAAAATCTTGGGTGTATTAATATCTTGTCAACTTTATATTTAAAATCTCTATTGGTTTTATAGGCGTGTATAAATAGAAATATTGTACTAGCTAAAAAGGCTAATACATATAGACCATAATTATTTAAAATATTTTCCAAAAATAGAAGTATTTGTGTAGGAACTGGTAACTCTGCTTTAAACTTCTCAAATATCTCTTTAAATTTAGGAACAACAACCATAATCAAAATGGTAAATGCTACTCCCATAGCAGCCAAAGTAATAAGAGGTGTACGGATTGCTTTTTTAAACTTTTTAGTATTATCTCTAATGGATTCTAATATATCTGCTAGTTTATGGTATGCTCCTGCTATATTACCTGTTTTTTCTCCTAGATTTGTCATGGCTAAAGCTACATGACCAAAATCCTCTTTAAATGGTTCTATTGAGTCACTAATTCCTTTACCTGCATTAATATCATTACTAATAGTTGTATATATCTTTTTTAACTTCTCATTTTCTGTATTTTTAGCCACCTCATCAATAGAGTCATGAATAGATATACCAGCATCTGTCATAACAGCTATCTGTCTTATTGATGAGATTTTATTTCCAATATCTATTTTAGGTTCAAAAGAACCCTTTAATCCTCCTAGCATATCAGCTATTTTTGAACCAAAATCTGGTGTTGTCTCTTCAGCTTTTATTATATTAAATCCACTAAACTCTTGTTTTGCTGTCCTAATTGCACTTATTTTACTCTTTGCTTTTATAACCTCTTGTGTTCTTTTGCCTCTATGGCTCATTGTCACTTTATAGTAGTTCATTAACCTACCTCGCAACTCTTAAGACCTCTTCAAGTGAGGTTTTTCCTTGAAGAGCCTTATTTACACCATCTTGAAGCATAGTTATAAATCCCTCTTTATATGCCTGTTCTCTCATTTTCTCTTTTGATGCACCGTTTGCTATCATTGTTGAGAGTTCTTCCGAGATTAATAAAACTTCTGAAATCATCTCTCTTCCTATATATCCACTATTATTACAAACAGCACACCCTTTACCTTTATAGAATTTAGGATTTTTAGGTAAATAGTGAGCTATCTCTTTTAAATTATCAGGATTTACATCTTTCTCTTCCTCTTTACAAACTTCACATATCTTTCTTACAAGTCTTTGACCTTGAATTCCAATAACAGCTCCTGCTAGTAGATAATCTTCTATTCCCATATCTTGCATTCTATTAATTGCCGATATTGCATCATTTGTATGAAGTGTAGATAGAACTAAGTGTCCTGTTAACGCAGCTTCTATAGCAATTCTTAAAGTCTCTTGGTCTCGTATCTCCCCAATCATAATTTTATCTGGGTCTTGTCTAAGTATAGAACGAAGAGCTGCTGCAAATGTTAAACCTGTATTTGCACTAACTTGAACTTGTTGAATTCCACTCATTTGATACTCAACTGGGTCTTCAACTGTAATAATCTTATCTTTTACATCAATAATAGCATTCAATGCCCCATACAGAGTTGTAGTTTTTCCAGAACCCGTAGGTCCAGTTACTAGCATAATGCCATAAGGAGATTTTATACCTTTTGTAAACTTTTTATAAGCTATTGAGTTCATTCCTGCATCTTCTAGTTTTACTAAAGCTTTAGATTTATCTAATATCCTCATAACTATAGACTCACCAAAAAGAGTAGGTAGAGTTGAAACCCTAAAGTCATATACATTTCCGTCAACTATTTGTGTAAATCTTCCATCTTGTGGTTTCCTTTTTTCTGCAATATCAAGGTTAGATAGAAGTTTAGTTCTTGAAGCAAGAGGACCAAAGATTATTTTTTCTAATTTAAAATACTCTTGTAACATTCCATCAACTCTATATCTAACTATACAGTTGTGTTCTGTAGCTTCTATATGAATATCACTAGCTTTTCCATCAATTGCTGTTTTTAAAATAGTCTCAATAAGTTTTAAAACAGCAGGAGACTCTTTACTATCATCTGCTGTCTCACTTGCACCCTCTGTTAGGTCATGTTTAATATCTTCTGAAAACTCTCCAACCTCTTCATTTGTTTTAAGTTTTAGAAGCTCTTTTTGTATCATTTTCTCTTTAGCAATAGCTATTTCCATAATTTTACCACGGAAAAATCTCTCTATTGCACCTTTTGCTTCAAAATCAGATGGATTTGCAAATGCTACAGTTACTACAGAATCTTGAACATAAAGAGGAAGAGCATTATATCTTAGTAGCTGTTTTAAAGGCAATCTCTCTACTAATTTATAATCTATATCTATATCATTTATCTCTATATATTTAATATCTAAATTAGAGGCTATTCTTTTTAAAATTCTAGTTGTATCTATTCCATGTATAGGCTCTAAATCGTCCATCTCAATAGTATGTAATCTAAGTTCTTTAATTAAAGCCTCTTCCATTTGAGCAATATTTATAATCTTAACTTTAATAAGATTTTCAATATTAACTCTCTCTTCGCCATATTTTTTTATAAAAAGGTCTAATTTACTCTGGTCTATAACACCATTATCTATTAATATATCTAAAACTCTTTGCATCTTTTCTCCTAATATATATATCGTTTTATAAATTTACTATCTTTATAAATATCAACCACCATAAGATTTTTATTTGATGTTTTTTTAATATATAGCTGATATTTAATAGTACTATCTTGACTATCTTTCAATATATAAATGTCATCTTTTAAGTTATATCTCTTTTTAACAAAGAGATTAAAAATCTTTGACAAAATAAAATCTGTTTTTGGTAGTTTAAGTTCACCTAACTCTTTATGGTCTAAGAGTGCCTGTTTTAGTAACTGTTTTTGTAATAGAATAGTTCCAAAATAACTAGCATTCTCTCTTGAACTCTTTGTACTATTTAACCTTACCATTGGAATAGCTATACGATTTATATTATTAGTCTCTAAACAAGATAAACCATAAAGAGTTAAAAACTTTTCGCTATTTCTATTTTTTTTAAAATATTTAAAGGCGTAATTACACCCTTTATTATATTTTTGCTTCTCATATAGTTTATATAGAGTTGATAGATTTGAAGAGAATATAGTTGAAGTAAATAGAATAAAAAATATAACTACTCTCATTATATACTCTTTGAACTAATTTTTTCTATTAAAAGTTTTACTTTTGCTGATTTAGTCTGATTATAATAGGCTATTAAAATTTTTAATGCCTCTTTTTTCTTTCCTAGTGCATCTTTACTTTTAGCAAAAAGTAGCCAACTCTCTTCTATATTTTTATCTAAATTATTAGCTTTTAATGCCCACTCTTCGGACTTTTTATAATTACCTGCTCTATAATAAGCTTTTGCTATAAGAAGAGCCTCTCTTGGATTTTTATTTTCATTAAACTTCTCTTTCATAATATTCATATAGTTACTAGTTGTTCTTTTAAAATCTATTTTTTTCTTATCTTGTTTTATTAAAATTTTATGCTTTTTAGTTGATAGCTCCTTAGCCGTTAAATAGTCTGACTCTTTTGCTCTTATTAATTTTTTTCTTTTTTCTATATGTTTTTTTCTATAAGTCTCTTTTCTTTTAATAGTTTTTTTTGAATGCACCTTCTCTTTAGTAATATCTTTAGCCTTTTCACTCTCTAAATCAATAATTGGTATTGTAGGAGATAAAGAGACTATATCACTTTGTTTATCTTCTACTTTTTCTATTACCTCTTTTACTATGGTTGGTATTGGCATAGGTTTATTAATTGTAATATTTTTATCTTCTACTCTTTTAACAGCTGACATTACAGCTGTAGGTTTAGTAATCTCTTTTTTATCCATATTTAAATCTAATTTATATAATATATAGTATCCACCATAAATCAATAAAATTACAATAGCTATAATAGAAAAGAGTAAAAGAAAACTTTTTGTTTTATATTTGTACCATCTTTTTTCAAGTTCTTTTGTATTAATCATGTATATATCCTATCTTTATTGCTGTCATCTCTAAAATTTTTTTAGATAACTTTGTTGTTCCTGAAATCTTCTCCGGGTTATAAATATCGTAGTACTCATAGATATTAAAAATAATATATAAAAATTTATTTGTCTCTCTAAAGTTACCTTTTGTATAGGTGTGAATAAATTTAATATCTTTTTTACTTATCATATTGGCAACCTCAACAAAACCTTTTTTTATAAGCTTTTTTTGTATATAAATCTCTAAATCTTCAATAGATGCGTTTTTAAGCTCAACAATCTCCCAAATACGAGTTTTAAAATGCTCTTTTGCTATAATATCTTCATTTTCTGTCTTATGTAAAGTTATAACAAATTTAACAACCCTTGTATCAGATAGCAATCTAATCTTTTCCATAAGTGCTTCACTATATAGTTGGCACTCATCTAATAAAAATACAATCTCTCTTTTACCTTTAAGTTTTTGACAATATTTTAAAAGACCATCAAAATTAACACGCATATTTGGAGGAATTGATTGAGAAGAGATTGATTCATATATATTTTTTAAAAACTCCTTTTCACTAAGAATTGGAGCTTCAAAATAGTGTATTTCTCTTTTATCTTTTAAATTATGAAAAAGCCTATTTAAAATCATACTCTTTCCAGTACCTGGTTTTCCAAAAAGAAGTATCATTTTTAGAGGTTTATCTAAACTCTCCTCTAATATATGATAGTTAAAAAGAGTGGTCTCTAGCTCTACAAAATTGTCATTATTGACTGTATCTATAAAAATATTTTTTATATCACTATATTTACTTCTTTTCATCTTTAAGCTTTCGATATCCTAACTCTTCTAGGGATAACTCTTTCTCTTTAGTAATAATATGTGGTGTAATTACAAGTACTAACTCCTCAACATTATTAATCTTTACCTCTCTTTTAAAGATAGTATCAAGAAGTGGTAAATCTCCTAAAAGTGGAACTTTAGAGACCTTAGTTCCTGTTTTAGAAGATATAAGTCCACCTAAGATTACATGTTGTCCATCTTGCATAGTTACAACAGAAGATATTTGCTTTCTTGATAAATCTGGTGGAATATTTCTTGAACCTGTATTATCTCTTTGAACTGCATCTAGCGTATCAGAGATTGAAGGGTTAATCTTTAGCGTAATGGTTCCATCTTCTGCAATCTCTGGTGTAATATCTAGTAAAATACCTGCAAAAACAGAGTCTATTATCTCCCCACTTGTTGAAGTTCCTGCTCCATTACTACCTTGTAAAACTGATTGAGATTGAATTTTATAAAAAAGTTCATTACCAACTGAAATTAGTGCTGGTTGATTATTTAGAGTTAATACTTTTGGGTTAGAGATAGACTTAACATCTCCTTGTGTCTTTAAAAACTTAATAATATCATTCATTTTTACAGAACCAGTAGCAACTATTGCTCTAGCATTAGGAAGTCCACCCTCTCCTAACTCTCCACTACCAATGCTATTTCCTCCTCCTGCTTCACTACTCCAACCAACAGAGGTAAGATTTTTCTTAGCTAAAGCAAAGGTAGATACTGCAATATTTTGCATACTATATAACTGACTCCAATCAACACCTGTTGTTGAACTATCATCAAACGATACACTTAAAATACTAACATCAATTAAAACTTGATTTTTTAACTGTTTTGAAATTTCATTAATATATGTAGATACTCTTTTTAACTGTTGAGGCGTACCTGTTACTGTAATCATTCCAGCTTCAGCATTTACAATAGGTTCTGGTGCTTTATAGTTATCTTCTGGTCTATTAATTAGGCTATGTAATTCTTTTGTAATAGTTGTCCAAAACTTAAAATCATCACTACTTTCAATAGATACACCTGTTTTTGAACCATTTACTCCACCTTCACCTCCACCATCTTTTCCACCTGAACTGCCACTACCATTACTATTATTAGCAATAGTTACATGAGCATTGCTTTTTCCTGTTCTATCACCTGATAGATAATCTAATCTAAAAGTTTTGGTTTTAAGATAAGAGATTTTAAGTCTATTTCCATCTAACTCATACCCTATATTATTTTCAGTTAAAATAACATCTAAAAACTCATTAAGTGAAGCATTTTGTAAATTTACAAAATATAGATGTTCTTGAAGTCTTTTTTTAGCCTCTTTATCTTTTACAATAATAGTAAGTCCACACTCATCTGCAATATTCTCAATAACATCACTATAGGTTAATGAACTATTAAGTGTTGCTGTAAACATTTGAGTAGCACAACCTCTAGCCTCTGCTTTAACTAATATTAAATTTAAAAATAGAGATAATAGTAATAGTGTCTTTATATTTTTTTTTAAAAATCTCATTTTAATTTCCTTTAAACATTTTAAATTTTTTCTTTCTTTCTGCAATAATTAGTTTTTTCACCTCTTTTTTACTTTTTAAAATTACACTTCTATTTCCTATGCTATATACTCTAAAAGAGCCTATTTTATCGCCAGTTTGATACCATCTTTTATTAATAAATGCTTTATGGTTTAAGATAGCTGTTAGGTCATAAACCTCTTCTACTTTTACAACTGTAGGCTTTTGAACTTTTACCTCTTTTGGTGTTTCTACAACCTCTTTTTCTATAGCAAATGGGTTAGGAGTATCATCTAATGTTGACAGACCAATTCCACCTCTCTCCTCTTTTATTTTTGCTACCATTTGAGTTATCTCTTGATGACTTAAAGAGGTTGAGAATAGAAATATTGGTAAGATAATTAATATATATAACTTTTTCATTAGTGATTAATCCCCCATACAGAAATATTAATATCAGCTATTGTTGTAGTTTTATTCTCATCTAGCCTTATATCACTCTGATATATATCGGTTACTAATATATTCTTCTCTAATCTATTCATAAACTTAGCTATATTTTTATACTCACCAACGCAACCTACAGAAATCTCTAAAATATGTCCAAAACTACCATTACTATCAATATATTTATTATTAATATAATCTATTTTTACCTCCTGCTTTTTAGCCTGTGCTGTTATACTATTTAAAAATATAGACCAACTCTCCTTATTAAATAGAAGTGGAGATAACTCTTCTAATTTAGCTGATATAAAATTAATATCTTTATTTACTTTTTTTATATTTTTTTCTAATTTTAATATATCACCATCATACTTTTTTACATAATGGTCTCTATCTCCATTAAGAGTAATAGATGCAAGATACTGCTTATTTTCTCTAATACTTTTATCAAGTCTCTTCTTCTCTTTTAACGAGTGGTCATATTTCTCTTCTGCATAAGGTAAAAAGAGTGTATATGATAGATAACCAATTACTACAGTTAACATCATAATAATCATCCACTTCTCATTCTCACTTTTATCTTTAAAAAAATTATCTAAACTATGTAATATACTATTCATTATATAAAACTCACTTCCAAAATACCTCTATATAACAAATCCTCTTGGCTAATAGAAATTCGTTTTATATCAATACTTTTAATTTTGTCGAAATATTTTTTTGATATATACTTAATATATTTTGTTATCTTTTTATCATCATCACTAACAACAAAAAGAGTAAAAAAGTCTTCATTACTCTTCATCTCTTCTAATTTAACACCATACTCTATAAGGTCACGAGCAAATATATTTAAAAAATTAGATTTAAGATTATAATCTACCTTTTTATTGTGTATATAGGTTAGAGTTTTAGCTTTTCCCTCAAAAATATCTTTTAGCCCTTTTAACTCTTTCTTATTTTGATTTATAATTGCTCTTTTATCATTTAATATCTTTTTATATTTAGCAGTAGTAGCACTTAATCTTCTGTTTTGGGCATCTAATTTTAAATTATAAACATCTGCACTATAAGATACAAATAGATAGTATAAAGGCCAACCAAGTGCCACTAATGAAGTAACTACTGTACTAATAATAAATTGTCCACTAGCTCTTTTAGCAAAAACAGGAGGTCTAGGGGTGGGAGTTAAATTTACAAATTTATTTGGATTTTGAATATAATCGAGTCCAGATTGAACCATCATATATTGTAACTGGTCAACATACCACTCATCATTTTTTATATCAAAATTAAAATCTAAATTAAATGTTGGAATTCCTAAATAGTTATATCCATAATCACCCAAACCAATAATTGGACTTTTAATTGAACCTAAAAAGAGTCTCTGAATAGTATCTATTCCATAAGCTCTTTTAGCATAAATAATAATATCATTTATCTGTAAGAATATTTCACTAAAAAGTTTCATAAGATTTTGTTGATATGATGAGTCTGTAGCCTTTAAACCTTCAGCTTCAAGTGTTTCAAAAAACTCTTTTTCATCAACCCTCTCACCAATCATTGCACAATATTTTTCATATATTTGAGTAAGTGAAAACTCTAACGATTTAGAGTATAAAAATTCTCCATCTTTATATATAGTAACAAAAGCATCACTCATTGTAAAATATATAAAACAGTGTGCCTCACTTGCTTCTAGCGTACCACTTGTATATAGTGTTCTATATAATAGAGGAGCTGGAAGCAGAAGGTCAATATATGTAGTTTTATCTATAGTAGAAGCTATAGTCTCCTCTATAATTTCAGGCTCTGTTATAAAAAGATTATATACTCCACTACCTTCATCTGTAGATGCTTTTTGATGAGTAATTGTATATTCCTTTTCAGGGTCAAGCCCCAACTCATCATAAGCTTTCATATAAATCATATCATCAAGTTCAGCCTCATTAATACTATATCCAAGGTCAAAAGATGCAATTATCATATCTCTATTTTGAATATAAGATATAACAAAATTCTTAGTATTTAATGATAAATTCTCTATAGGTTTTAGTGTCTGATTTCTATATTCATAATTTTTCTGAAAATAAGCATCAACTGATATAATTTTTTTAAATTTTTTTATTCTAGGGTCTATAATTTCTGTTGACATAATTGTTTATTTTACCATTCCCTTATAATATTACTAATATCAATTATATTAATTATAGGATTAATTTAAGCTTGTAAGTTTATCTTAAGGAGAATTATTCTGAAAAAAGAATATTAAAACAAACAGTTAGTGTTGTATTAAAATATTTTTTAAGATTTAGAAATATAAAAATTAAATAGAGTTAAAAACTGAAATATAAGATTTTTAACATTTTTTAGGTATAATTAAACAAAAAAGGATTTTATTATGATAAAAAAAGCTCTATTTATTTTAACTATTTTTTTTACAGTGGCTAATGCTGATTTAATTAGACCTATTATACAGTTTGGATTTAATAGTGGTGGTGATGAGTTAGTAACAGTTCAACATGATTATGCAAGTGATTATACAATTGATGCAGGTGATGGGATTAATTTAGAGGTTGGTATGGCAATAGATAATCCTATTAATAATTTTGAAACACAACTTCTAATTGGATATAAATTTGATAGTGATAATGCCGATAATGGTGATATTACATGGGATATAATACCAATTTCTGCTCTAGCTTTTGTAAAAGCTCAAGGGTGGAAATTTGGTGGAGGGATTACTTACCATATTAGTCCATCATTAGAGGGTGATTTTAGTGGTGGAACTCGTATTAGAGATGAGTTCGATGATGCCTTAGGTGCTATTATACAGATACAATATGAACCTGTAGAGGCTTTTGCAATAGGTGTAAGAGGTACATTTATAGAGTATCAATTAAGAGATAAACCTTCACAAAAAGCAAATGGAAATAGTATTGGATTAGTTGCTACATTTAAATTTGGTGGTAGTAGTCCTAGATATAGATAACTACCACTTAAGTATCATAAATATAGTAGATAGGAAATAGTTTGCTATAAAGATAGTAATTGATGCTAAAACAACAGCTTTGGTTGTAGAAATCCCTACACCCTTAGCTCCTCCTGATGTGTGATAACCTATATAAGCTCCAATTGAACCAATAAAATATCCAAATACTAAACCCTTAATAAGACCTGTTCCAATATCTGAAAATGTAAGTAGCTGTTTAATTGTATCAATATATCCAATAGGATTTAAATCTAACATTAACCATGAGATTAAAAATGCACTAAGGTTTGAGATAAAATCAAAAAATATAACTAAAAGTGGTAAAGAAATCATTGTAGCAATAACTCTTGGAATTATAAGATACTTTTTAGAGTCAACTGCTAGAGTCTCAATAGCATCTATCTGTTCAGTAACTCTCATAGTTCCAAGTTCGGCAGCCATAGATGATATTGCACGAGAGATAACCATTAAAGATGCAAATACAGGTCCTAACTCACGAGTAATAGAGATAAATATAGTATATCCCATAAAACTCTCTGCTCCAAATTTACTAAACCCTTGATAGAGTTGAACAGCCTCTACCATACCAGTAAATAGAGCTGTTAAAAAGATAACTGCAATAGTTCCAACCCCAATAACTTCTAACTGTTCAAAAATCTGTTTAACTCTCCATGGTCGTCTTAAAGCTAGTGGTAAGAGACGCAGTTGAAATAGAATAAACGTCCCAAACCTATCCATGCTTTTCATCATAGCTACAAAGGGAGTTCCAATAAATGCAAATATAGTTTCCATATAGTTCTTTTTAATTTTTTCTTTATTTTATCTAAAAATTGGGTAAACTTAGATTATGAAAATAGGAACAGATATAACAGTAGTTAGTAGAATTGAAAAATCTATAGAAAAGTTTGGAGATAAATTTTTAAATAGATTTTTAAACCAAGATGAGAAAGAGATAGCTAAAAAAGTAGAAACTATTGCTGGGTTTTGGGCAGGAAAAGAGGCTGTAGCTAAGGCTTTAGGTTGTGGAATAGGTAAAGAGTTATCTTTTCATGATATTATTATATATAAAGATAAAAAAAATGCTCCACACTTTAAACTTACACCAAAAGCTCAAAAAAGTCATAAAATAATAGACTCTTCACTATCTATTGCCCATGATGGTGGATTTGCTATTGCTGTTGTAGTTTTAACAAATAACTTCATCTCTTAAAAAAGATGAAGTTTATAATAAATAATTCTATTTTTTTATTTCAGCTACAACTGCACCTCTAAATTCACCTAATTTAAATCCTGTAGCTAAATCGTGTGGATATTGAGTATGGTTCATTTTAGCTATTTTAGGAGATATTTGATTACTATCACCATGACATAAAAGACAAGCTTGTTTTGTTTTTAATGGCTTATATACTCTATACGAGCCACCCATATCAACAGCAACTGGTTTACCATCATTTACTGCTTGCAGTCTATACATAACCTCTTTATCTGTACTATCTGGTTTATTTTTAGAGTTACGATATTTTAAAGCAGTTCTTCTTATTTTTACATCTTGAGTTACCTTATTATACTCATCTGTCATATCCATTGCCATAGATGAACATGCACCCATTGCTGTTACACTAGTTTTATCTTGCTTTAATGCACTTTTAAGTGTCGGTTTCAATGTTCCCATAAAACCTTTAATATGCAACATTCCTTGCTCTATAACAATAGGTTTACTGACATAATTTACACTTGTTGTACTTGTGGAACTAGATACTGGTGGTTTACTATCTACAACTCTCTTTGCAACTGCTACTGCTGTGTGAACCTCTTCCTTTGGTGCAGGTGCTTGTGACTCTGGGGAATTACATGCACCAAAAAGTAAAGGTAGCAAAGCTAAAGAATAAAATTTATTTTTCATTGTTTCTCCTAAATAAAATATATTAGAAGTATAACTATTTTGATAGAACCATTAGCTTAATTTTATTCTTAACTTTTACACCAATCTTGATACGGTCTCTATAAACTCTCTTATTTGCATGATAAATTATTTTTCCATTTTTAACTTTTACTTTTTTCCAACCATGATTAGAGATAAAAATATCAGCACTTTTTATACTCTTATCATTAAGAGTTACCTCTACAGTTTTTACTATTTTATTTTTTGGAAATGATAATGGTTTTTTAAAATGAACACCACAAAGCTCTTTAAAATATAGATATAGTTTAAAATCTTTTGAATTACTTCCCACAACAGCACTTCTATCTATATCATAAGCATTAGAACAACTACCATTTACTGCACCCATATTCTGATTAAATACTGCCTCAAAACCATAACTATTTACAATTTTTTCAACTCTGTTATCATATTCACCATAAGGATATACA
Organism: Campylobacteraceae bacterium; assembly: GCA_027065385.1. Classification (GTDB taxonomy): domain Bacteria; phylum Campylobacterota; class Campylobacteria; order Campylobacterales; family Sulfurovaceae; genus UBA1140. The sequence goes on from JAMOOP010000130.1 coordinate 70,085, forward strand.
AAAAGTTTAGGCTGATAGTTTAAATGTTTTTTCATAAAAGCTAAACCCTTATCCATATCTGCTTTTATTTGAGCATTACTCATTCTTCCAAAGTGACCGTGTCCATAGCTATGAAACTCAACAGAGCCATATTTTACTATCTCTTTTAACTGTTTCCATGAGACATAGTCTCTATATTTTTCTTGTGTATATTTTACAGCAATAAATAGTGTAAATGGGTAACCATACTGTTTAAATATAGGCAGACCATTTGTATAAAAACTTTTAAAGCCATCATCAATACTAAAAGCTACCCACTTATCGGGAACTTTCTCTCCTGCTTGAATTTTCTTTACAATATTAATTAATGGAACAACTTTATAGTTATGTTTTTTAAGATAGTTAAACTCTTTTTTTAGTGTATGTGTAGATATATTTGTTGTAGGGTACCGATTATCATCAAAACGGTGATAGACAAAGATGTGTCCATCAGCCAATAACAGATAAGGAGACAAAAGCAGGAGGAGTTTTAAAAGTAAGAATTTAGCCTTTGTCATCTATATTAATCCATCTGCTTTCTTAAAAAAGTAGGAGTATCTAAATAGTCATCTCCACTATTACTATAATCTCCACCAACAACTCTAGCTCTATTTAAATATGTTCCTTGAACAGGTTTTTTTAGTTCTGGCTTTTTATGAATATTTGCATTATGTTGGTTATGTTGATGCGAATGTTGAGCCTGATGCTGATGGTGTGATGAGTGATGCTGATGTGAATGATGAGACTGCTGACTAGGTGTATTTCTTTGGTCATTTTGATGTCTAGTATCAACTTCCAAATCAGATGGGTCTTCAAAACCTGTAGCAATAATAGTAAGTTTTACCTCATCAAGAGGGAAATCTTCACTTGTTGTTGTACCAAAGATAATATTTGCATCTTCATCAGCATTCTCTTCAACTATATCCATAGCCTCTGAAATTTCAGCTAAAGGATAATCTGGGTGAATATGGAAATGAACCAAGATACCCATAGCACCATCAATAGATAAGTTATCAAGAAGTGGAGACTCAATAGCAGTTTTTGCTGCATCATAAGCTGCACTACTCCCTTGTGACTCACCAACACCCATAAGTGCCAATCCTCTATGGCTCATAACTGTTTTCACATCGGCAAAGTCAAGGTTAATATCATTAGCTCCATGAGATAAAATTACATTTGAAATTCCACTTACAGCTTGTGATAATACATTATCAACCAATCTAAAGCTATCTCTCATTCCAAGATTTTTTTCAACTATAGATAAGAGTCTCTCATTTGGAACTACAATAATAGAGTCACTCTCTTTTTTGAGCTCCTCTAAACCCTCTTTGGCTAATCTTTTTCTTTTTCTACCCTCAAAGGCAAATGGACTAGTAACTATAGATACAGTCAAAGCCCCTATCTCTTTGGCAGCTTGAGCAATAACTGGAGCTGCTCCTGTTCCTGTTCCACCACCAAGTCCAGCTGAAATAAATACTAAATCAGCACCATTTAACATAGTTTTAATATTATCATAGCTCTCTTCAGCTGCAGCTTTTCCAACTTCTGGCTTCATTCCTGCACCAAGACCTTTAGTTACATTCATACCAAGTTGCATTTTATATGGTGCTAATGACGCATCAAGTGCTTGTGCATCAGTATTTGCTACAAGTAAATCAATTCCACTTACACCCTCATTTATCATGTGGTTAATCATATTTCCACCACCACCACCAACACCAATGGCTTTAATCTTTGCTCCGTGAACTCCAGAGTGTGCTTCTGTTATGTTAAATTCTTCCATCTTTTCCTCCTTACCTACTCTATTTAATCTGTTTTATTACTTTATCTGTTTAAAATATCTTTTTTGCCCACTCTACAAAACTGTGCATTGGGTTACTATTATCTTTTACGGGTTCTCTACTAAGGTCAGCAAATAGGTCATTTTCTGATTTATTTGAAAATGATGGTTGTGAAACCGAAATCTTTGGTTTTAAATCAGAAGATGAACCATGAATTGCTATATCTCTTAATGACTCTTTAGGTATATATTCTTTAGAGTGCAACATCTGTTTATGTCGTTCTAGTTCATATTCCGTATTATATCCTGCTTCATATAATAAAAGACCAATAGCAGTGGAATATTCTACAGATAATAGCTCATTTGATGCCTTATAAATATATTGAGGTTCACCTATTCTAATTGGGATATTTGGCATAAGAGCTTGTGCTAACTCTCTAGTTCCTTCTATATGGGTCATTCCACCTGTTAGCATTATACCAGCACCTATCTGATTTTTAAGTCCACTACTTGCTATTGAGTTGGCTAAAATTGTAATTGCTTCTTCCATTCTACTATGAATTATACTATGAACTATATCCATTGAGACAATATTTAAATTATGTTCATCTCCAATAATCGGCAGTTCAATATTTTCATTAAATCCTGTATCTAATAGGCTACCTTTAGAAATTTTTAACTCTTCAGCCACATCAAGTGGAGTGTGAAGAGCAATTGATAAATCATTTGTAATATGGTTTGAACCAACTGCTAAAAAATCATTATACTGTATGGCATTTCCTACATGGATAACTAAATTACTCGTATGTCCACCCAAATCAATAACAGCTATACCTCTCTCTTTATCATCTTCATTTATTACAGCTATAGCAGAGGCATAACCACTTAAAACTACTTTTCCTATCTCAATTCCAGCTGCATTTACTGCTTTTTTAAGGTTCTCTAAACTGGATTTAGCCGTCATTATAATATGAGTATCAACCTCCATACGACTAGCATTCATTCCGTAAGGGTCTTCTATATAGTCTTGGTCATCAATTTTAAATTTAAAAGGTAATACATGTAAGATTTCAAATTCATTTGGTATATTTGCATTATATAATGCTGTTTGCATTACACGGTTAATTTCATTTATAGATATATCATTATTTGGGATATTTACAACGCCTGTTGAGTTTATACTTTTGGTGTATGCACCTGAAATTGATATTGTAGCAGTTGTAATATTTAGACCAGATACCCGTTTTGCATCATCTACAGCCTTTTTAATAGACCTAGATGCAAGTTCAATATTAGTAATAGTACCTTTTTTGATACCTTGAGATTTAGCAATACCGTGACCACTAATCTCAACCCTACCATCTTGTTTTCTCCCAATAATTGCACATATTTTTGTAGAGCCTATATCAATGGCTAAGATGAGTGTACTCAAATTCAATCCTTGGTTTTATCATTTATAAAATTTTGTAGGATACTTCTTGTCTAACTGTTTCATTAAATTTGATTGAAATGATTGCTTTTTGAGTTGGTCAACATTTGCCTTTAAACCAACGGTCTCATTTTTATCAAGTGAAATTAATTTTTGTTCCATAACTTTATAGACAACAACTTTATCTCCTATAGATATAATACCCTTTTCTTGGTCAGAAGTAAAGAGTTTTGAAGCCAATTCTGAACTTTCTTGTTTGTTTAAGCCTAGTTTTTGTTTTTCAATGTTTTTTAATGTGATAAAGTTAGATATTTTTGCTTTGATTTTATCAATATTTTTTAAGTTTTCTTCAGATAGTTTTGCTAATAACTCTTTTGATTTATCATTTTTATATAGTGGAATTAGTTCATCTTTTGCATCTTTAAATGACTTAATAGTAGGCTCTTTTATGTTAACTATTTTAATAATTGCATATCTACTACCTACAACTTTTGGCTTAAGTAAATCTCCACTATTTTTAGATAAAACCTCACTCCATACCTCTTTTGAAAGTCTAAAATCATTTACATCATAAGTGAGAGTTTCACTCTTATTAATTTGAGCTTTTTTATAAGATATATATTGTCTATTTGCACTCTTTTTAGATTTTTTTAGTTTTATCTCTTTAATAATTCTAGGTTTTGCCTCATTTAAAGATAGAAGTTTTCCTTTAGTATCTGTATATTTAAAACTATTCTCTTTAAAGTGAGCCTCTATTTCGCTATCTGTAACATTTACATCTTTTGTCTCAACCCAAACCACATCAAATGTATATTTTTTAGCTGTTTTAAACATATCTTTTCTAACTTCCCAAAACTCTTTAAGTTTAGTATCATCAATAGTTACATTTATATCTTTAGGTGATAGAATAGTATATTTTAATTTATCTGCAACTTCAAATGGTGTGGTAAATGTTTTATACTCCTCTTCTATACCTTTTAGATTTAAAAATGAAAATGTTTTTTCTATAGTAATATTATCTCTAAGACTATTTTCAAAAGTTTTAGCACTTAGTCCCATATTTCTTAAAAAATTCATATATATACTTTTATTAAAAACACCATCTTTTTGAAATGATGGTATAGATGCTAATTTTTCACCTATCTCTTTACCTTCAACTACAATACCAAACTCTTTAGCAAGATTTAATATTAAAGCTTGACCTGCCATAGAGTTTAAAACCTGCTCTTGAAGTCTCATCTGTTTAGCTTGTTCCTCATCAAACTTACCTTGAAGCATCTGATTATATCTGTTGTAAAGATTGCGATACTCCATCTGAAATCTATCTCTAGTTAGCTCAATATCGCCTGTTTTTCCAATACTACTACTCTTTATTCCAAACGAAAAACCGTAAGTTGCTCCTGTAAAAATAAATGAGATTGTTGCTATCCATATAGTAACAATTAGAAATTTGTTGTTTTTTTGCATCCAACTTATCATGTTAAAAATACCTTAATATAAAAATTTGCATAATTTTAGTCTAGTTGTTATTAATTATTAATGAAATAATCATAATAATAGTAGTATATTTAGGAAAAAACTAAAGAGATGTAATGAATAATAATAATACTCAAATAGTAACAGAAGATTTAAACCATATATGGCACCCATGCACACAGATGAAAGACCATGAGACCTTACCACTTATTCCAATAAAAAGAGCAAAAGGTGTATATCTTTATGATTTTGAAGATAATAGATATATTGATGCTATTAGCTCATGGTGGGTAAATATTTTTGGACATACCAATGAGTATATATCGTCTAAAGTAAAAGAGCAATTAGATACCTTAGAGCATGTACTTTTAGCAGGGTTTACCCATAAACCAGCTGTTGATTTAGCAAATAGATTAGTTGAAATTACTCCAAAAGGGTTAGAAAAGGTTTTCTTTGCAGATAATGGTTCATCTGCTGTTGAGGTGGCTCTGAAAATGAGTTTTCATTATCATAAAAATATGGGAGAAAACAGACCTCTATTTTTATCTCTTTCTAATTCATATCATGGCGAGACTATTGGAGCTTTAAGTGTTGGAGATGTAGAATTATATAAAGATACCTATGCACCACTTCTTATATCTTGCATTCAGACACCTGTACCTTTTGACCAAACTATTGAGAGTGCTAATATTGCAATAAAAGAGCTTAAAAAGATATTAGAAAAAAGAGGCAGTGAGATTTCAGCCTTTATAATAGAGCCTTTAGTACAAGGTGCTGGATATATGAATATGTACCACCCAATATACATAACTAAAGCTAAAGATATTTGCCAAAGGTATGGAGTTCATTTAATAGCAGATGAGATTATGACAGGATTTGGAAGAACTGGAACTATGTTTGCATCTGAACAAGCTAATATAACTCCTGATTTTATGACACTATCAAAAGGTTTAACTGGAGGATATTTACCTTTAGCTGTTGTTATGACAAATAACACTATATATAATGCTTTCTATTGTGACTATAGTGAATATAAAGCTTTTTTACACTCTCATAGTTATACAGGAAACCCTTTAGCTTGTAGCTCTGCTTTAGCTACACTAGATTTATTTCAACAGAGTGATATAATAGGTGAAAATAGAAAAAAATCAGCATATATTTTAGAAAAGTTAGAAAAGTTTAAAACTTTACCAAATGTAAAAGAGGTTCGGCAAACAGGAATGATTTCAGCTATTGAACTAAAAGGGTATAAAGCCCAAGAGAGAATAGGACTTAAAGTTTATCAATATGGATTAGATAATGGTGTACTTCTTCGCCCATTAGGTCATATTATCTACTTTATGCCACCATTTATTATAACATATAAGCAGATAGATAAAATGATAGATACAGCTTATAATGCTATATTACAGCTCTAACTTTTTAGAAGAGCTAGTAACTCTTTACCGTCAAATTTATTATCTCTCTTCTCTTTGCCGTGATATATGCTAGATTGTAGAGATTTCTTCTTCTCTTGAAGTTTTAAGATATTCTCTTCTATAGAGTTTTCAACTATTAATTTATATACAAAAACAGCTTTATCTTGACCTATTCTATAGGCTCTATCTGTTGCTTGGTTCTCTACAGCAGGGTTCCACCACGGGTCATAATGTATAACTGTATCTGCTTCTACTAAATTAAGTCCGACCCCTCCTGCTCTTAGACTAATTAAAAATATGGTGGCATCCCCTTTGGTAAATTTAGCTATAGCTTCCTCTCTTTTTCTTGTAGCTCCTGTTAATTTACTATATTTAATCTTTCTCTTTTTAATCTCATCTTCAATAATAGATAACATAGTTGTAAATTGAGAAAATACTAATACCTTTTTACCATTTAAGTTTAAATCATCAATTAACTCTAAAAACATATTTAGTTTAGCTGATTCTTTAATAGCTTTTGCACTATCTAATTTTAATAGTTTAGGGTGACAACATACCTGTCTTAATTTAAGCAAAGCATCTAATATTGTAATGTGACTTCTTGATAACCCTTTATCTTTGATAGCATCTCTTACTTTTTTCTCCATTGTAACACGAATATTCTCATATAGTTTTGCCTGTTTTTTATCAAATTGTGCTTTTTTTACTATCTCTGTTTTTGGTGGTAGCTCTAATACAACCTCCTCTTTAGTTCGTCTTAATATAAATGGGGCTATTTTTCTATTTAATAACTCTCTTCTTTTTAAATCATGCTCTTTTTCTATAGGATTTTGATATAGAGATTTAAATGTTTTAAGATTATCTAAAAAACCACCCATTAAAAAGTCAAAAATAGACCACAATTCACCTAAATGGTTCTCAATTGGTGTTCCACTTAGGGCTAATTTGTAATCTGCTTTAAATGATTTTATAGCTATTGCCATTTTAGTTTTTGGATTTTTTATCTTTTGAGCCTCATCTAAGATTATATATAAAAAATCAATCTTTTTAAACTTCTCCTCATCTCTTTGAGCCAATTGATAGGTGGTTAAGATTAAATCATATTTAGATATATTTTTAAACTTTGTAGCTCTATCCGAACCATAAAGCTCTAAAATTGTTAGATTGGGTGTAAATTTTGCTATCTCACTTTTCCAATTTCCAATAAGAGAGGTTGGCATTACAACTAAGCTAGGTTTAGTTAACTCCTCTTTAAATTTTAATAGTTGTAAAAAAGCTAATGTTTGAACAGTCTTTCCAAGACCCATATCATCAGCCAATATTCCACCAAATTTAAACTGATGTAAAAAGTTTAGCCAATCTAATCCTATCTGCTGATACTCTCTTAACGAGGCGTTTAAGTTAGGTGCTGGATTTACCCTCTCTATCCCTTTAAAATTTTTTAATTTAGAAGATAACTCCTTTAACTCTTTTGCACCTTTCCAAATAATATCTGCTTCGCTATCAAAATCTAATAGATGAGCATCAAAAGGGTTAATAACTAAATTATCTCCTCTCTTTTTATCAAAAAGTTCAAATATAGTCTTTAAAATAGGTTTTATATCTTTAGAGTTAATATGTAAAAATCTACCCTCCTCCATCTCTAAATTCAGTTTTTCAGGTAACTCATCTACACTATCAAACTCCTCCAATAAAGAGGCAACAATAGGAAGAAGAGATACACTTTTTCCACCAATATCGACAGAAAAAGATAACTCAAACCATTTATTGGTATCTCCAGACTCTACACTCTCAACCGTAATAGTATCTATATACTCAAACTCATAATTAAAGTTATCATCAATCCGAATATCCCAACCATTATCTCTTAATTTAGGAACTTCATCTGTAATAAAAGCTCTCCATCTCTCAATGGCAACCTGCATAGACTCTTCTGCAAAACTTAAATATGCCAAAATAGCACTATCTTCTTCAAATTTAAATCCAAAATCCTCAATAACCTTTTTATAACTAGACTCTAACTCTATATCTCTAATAACCTTAATGCTTTTATTATCTTGCATAAATATTACAGTTTCTAACTCATTATATGAGTCTATTTTATAATTATTATATAGAAAGCTAAGTTTCATAGCATGAATTGTTTTACTATTATAACTTTTTAGACCATAAAGATATAAATGTGGTTTAGGATTAGTTTTTAACTCCTCTACCTCAAATTCCTTAGGTATAGGAAACTCAATATCTGGAAACTTCTCTAAAATATTTTGTGTAACTGTTATTAGACTACTGTTTGGTAATTCAGGAGAGTTTAGCATAAAAGTTAATAGCTCTTTGGAGTAGCTACTTTCAACTTCATAAATTAAATTATCTACCTTATCTATACAAAAAGCAGGAATGGTATCTGTAACTAAAAACTCATTTTCATTTAAATTGGCTATAAGTTTACTTTTATTTCGATTTTCTTTCCAAGTAAATGAGAGTTTTTTAGGTCTATCAATAAATTTTAATGGCTCTGTATTAGAACGAAAAAAACAGCGATTAGTATCTATAAGTTTTCTTAAAACCATTGCTCCATACTCATCTGCAAATTTAATGGATTTAGAGTAACTCTCAGCTAAATTTAAAAGAGAGGCTACAATTTCTCTATCTCTATTATCTAAATAACTTTTATATTCATAACTAGTAAAAAAATTATCTCTTCTCATGTATGTACCTTTTGATAATTTTCCACTTTTTAATACAACAGCTCTATAAAACTCCAATTCACTACCGTCATAATATCTAATATCAAAAATTCTATATATTAAAAAATCTATCTGTTTCTCTTTTTTAATTGATTTTTTAATATTAAGCTGTTCATTCCTTATTGAAATAAATTTATTAATCCACTTAAAAGCTTCTGTTTCTTTAGTTTCATTTGAGTTATTAGAGATTTTGTGCTCTAATAGTTTAAATAAAACAGCTACTACATGTTTACAGTTATACCCTACAGGACAACTACACTCCCCATCTACCATGTCATCATACTCATTAGGTAGTACTATTTTCTGTTTATACAGATAATTTCCATCTACCTTGGAAAAAACTGTGACCTTAGGATATAATCTTTTACTATCAGTAGTAATAAAACTTTTAACCTCAATTACTCTACCATCTTTATAGTAGTTTTTTCCTCTATATATAGTTCTTTTATCAAAATTATTTCTAATATCACTAAGTGTTATATTAATATCCATTATTAGTATTACCTATATGTTAAATTATATTAAAATAATAGTATAAAATCTATTTAAGAGTGGTTAAATTATTTAAATAGTTTATTATAATACCTTTATTATCTCTTTTTGATATTATGTCATCTCAAAGATTATAAAGGTAAATAATGGATACTCCACACACACCCGTACTTCTTAAAGAGGTAATAGATAGTTTTAAAGATATAAAATCAGGATATTTTGTAGATTGTACTTTAGGGTATGCAGGTCACTCTAAAGCTATATTAGAAGAGTTTAATTATATAAAACATATAGGTATAGATAGAGATAGTGAGGCTCTAAATTTTTCTAAAAAGAGACTAGAGGAGTTTAAAGATAGAACCACCTTTTATAAAGGAACTTTTGCATCTATTTTACCTACTTTAAAAGAGTCTCCTATAGTTGGGATTTTAGCAGATTTTGGTGTATCATCTTTGCAATTAGATAAAAAAGATAGAGGTTTTAGCTTTGATAGTAATAATCTTGATATGAGAATGGATACTACTGCACCTTTAAATGCTTATGATGTCGTCAATAGTTATAGTAGAGAGAGGTTAGAGTATATATTAAACCACTATGGAGAGGTTCGTCTATATAAAAAAGTGGCTAGTGCTATTATTAATGCAAGAGCTAAAGAGCCAATTAAGAGTGCTAGAGAGTTATCTACTATAATATCTAAAGTTGTGCCACGAGGAGGTAAAATACACCCTGCTACACTAGCTTTTCAAGGTATTAGAATAGAGGTAAATAGTGAGTTAGCTGAGATAGAGAATTTACTTGATAGTTTAGAAAAAAAGGCTAAAAATGGGGAACTGAAAGGTGCTATAGTCTCTTTAATAACTTTTCACTCTCTTGAAGATAGATTAGTTAAAAATAGATATAAAAAGTGGATAAAATCGTGTATCTGTGACCCACACGCTATAAGATGTAATTGTGGAAAAAACCATGAACTAGGTAAAATGTTAGTTAGAAAACCAATTACAGCTTCAAAAGATGAGCTAAAAATAAATGCTCGTTCAAGAAGTGCTAAGCTTAGAACATTTATATTTAAAAGTTGATATTTGTATCTATCCAAATATCTTTTTAAGTATTGGACTCTCTTTCTCCTCACCACATAGTGCATAATATAGTTCATAAACATTAGATGCTATAAGTTCTATCTCCTCTTTACTTCTTTTATCACAGGCAAATAGTATTTTATCGTTTATCTGAAGAGGTCTATTTCTTGGTAGCAGTATCTCTTCATTCTTTCTATGAATAAGAAGTGGTACAATTTTATTATTTTTTTTCCAATCACTTAAGGAGTGAAGTAGAACATCTACTGTTATCTCTTTTCCATCTAAAAGTTCATGGTAGATAGCATAACTCTCTTGTTCATTAATTCTTAATGCTGTTATTATAGGATTTACTCCAATATTTCTTCTTAGTAGTTTAACTAAAGTTTCAGCCCAAATATCATCTTTTTTTAGAATAAGTTTTAAAAAACGGTGTTTTAGTGGTTTACTTAGTGCTAAAGATGTTTTATTTATAAGTATCTTTTCTATTATAAAGACCCAATCAATTTTTGCGGCTTGAAAAATACTTATCTCTTGTACTGTATTTTCTCTGGCAATTAGATAAAGATTAGGATTTATTTTTTTTGCTGTTATCATAATAGATAAGTTAGATATATCATTTTGTGTACCAACAATAAGAGCAACAGCTTTTTTTATTCCTGCATCTATTAGAATATCTTTATCATCAGGATTTGCTCTAATAAATTTTTTACTCTCTATCATTTGATGACTTGCTATTCTTTTTTCATCAATAAAGACATAGTCTAAATTATGTTTTTCAAATTTTTCTTTTAAAATTCTACCAAATCGTCCATAACCACAAACTATATATTTACCCTTTGGTAAAAACATAGCTTTATCCATTAAATCACTATTTCCATAAATCCAATTTTCAAGTACTAATACATTTGGAGAACTTAAAGCAATATCTAATCTTTTTGCAAAAATCTCAAAAGGATTAAGAGCTTTTGCAATATCTGTATCTAAAATACTAACGGTAATATCTCTAAAAGTTGATTTTGCTACCACTTTGACTTTTGGATTTAAAAATTTAGTTAAAATTGATACTTTAAGATTATCCTCTTCATTATTGAATAGTGAGACAATAGCTTTACAGTTAGAGCGTAAAATACCTGCATCTTGAAGAGTCTCGGCTAGAAGAGCATTTCCTACCATTACAGGAACATCATAATTTGACTCTTCTAATAAAAAGTGGCTAATTTTATCTTCATCTTCATCTATTAAAACAGCCTCTATATTTACTGAATGAAATCTTTTAATAATCTCTGCATTAACATAGGTATAACCTAGTACAATAACAAAATCATTGGAGATAGTTTGTACCTGTTTTCGAAATCTACTTTTCATCATCTCAAATTTTAAAGTTTTATCAGTAACAGCAGAGACTAAAGCTCCAATACCATAAAACCAACCAACAACAGTAATATATATACATACTGCAACCCAAAGCCTTTGAGTATAGGTAAAAGTGTAAGGGGCTTCTCCAAATCCAATGGTTGAAGCCATATATGATACAAAATAGAAAGCATCAAAAAAGGTCAAATGATAAACTTTGCCATTATCGTCCATACCAGGTATTAGTACCATTCCAAGTATTGCTATAGAATAGGTAACAATAATAACTAAAAGTGGTGTTCTTAACTTTTGTAAAATAATCCAAATAGCATTATTATTCATAATACTACCTTTTAGACTTTAGTGTTTCACCTATATATAAAATAACAGATGTAATATTGGCTAAGAGAGCCCCACCTGATAAAGAGATAATTGCAGCAAATGCCTCAACATCAACAATAGAAAGATACTCTGTAACAGTCCATACTACAACAGCAGAGAGTAGTTGAATATCTGCAACTAAACTTGTAGCTAATAAAACAGCTCCTAATTGAGTTTTATCTCCAATTTTTAAAACTGTAGATATAAGACTAACAACTAATGCAACAAATAACTCATAAACACTATGAAGTTCAGGATTATCTATGTCTCCATAAAAGAAACCAAAATTAATTGTCATTGCCAAAATAAAAAAGAAACCTGATACCACTTTTTGTAAGTTCATAAACTCTCCAACCCTGATTATATTATTTAATAGATTATATTAAATTTTGTCTTAATAAAAGAGCTTAATAACTATTTTTTTTGGCAATTTTTTATTATTATATACTTTATAATGTAATGTTTAAATTTTTAATCTATTGGCTCCATTAAAGTTTCAATAATATCAGTCATAGTTAAAATACCTTTTAACTCATTATTATCTAATATAAGTATTCTTTTTATACTATTTTTTATCATCATTTGTGAAGCGTATTTAATATCTAGCTTTGCAGATACAGATATGGCAGGGGTTGAGGCTATATCATAAACATTAAGCAAATCAATATCTCCATCTTCTGCTACAATACTTTGTAGAATATTCTTAAAAGTAATTAAACCATAAGCACCATGAGGGTTTACTTTATCAACAATAATAGAGCGAATACTATTTTTTTTCATTAGCTCTAAAGCCTCTCTTACTGTTGCCATAGGTGAGATTTTAATTAATTTATCTGCTGGGGTCATAATATTTTCTACTAACATCTTTATCCTCCGTTATAGCATTGTTTTAATATTATTTTCAAATTTGTGTAGCTCGTCCGTATCAAGACCCGATACATGACTCAATGGAAATGTAAAAAGTATATTACCACTTTTATTGTTTTTTATATCAAGTTTATCTCGTAAAGCTTTCATTACAGTTAAAGATAATCTTTTAGGTAAAATAAAGAGTAATAGAGAGACATTCTCCTCTAATGTTAAGCCAAAAAATACCTTTTTCTCCTCTAAACCAATATTTTTACCGTGAATAATGGTAACACCACCTGCACCTGCCTCTTTAGCAGTATCTATGGCTTTCTCTTCATCTTTATCTTGAATAATAGCCACTAATGCTGTAAATTTCATACTTTACTCCTTTTTAATCTTTTTTGTCTTAAATATTTATCTCAATAGTAGCAAAAAATAATGATATTTAAGAAATAAAGCTATAAATATACTCCTACTTTAATCTATATATAATAAAAAAACGCTATAATTTCACATATTATAACAAAAAAGATGTTTTTTTATGATAAAAATATTAATATTAGCACGAGATTTAGGCATTCATCGTAATACTTTGTATACTTAGAACAAAGAAAGTAAGATAAAATTCATAAAAGTCAATAAATTAAATTATGTAACTTATAAAACTTATAGTAGTATTATAAATAAAAAATAATTTTAAAAAGCAAAAAAAATGATATTTAAAAAGATAAAAGAGGTCATTACCAAATTTTTTTATCCTGACAATTTAAATCAAAAAAAAGAGAAAGAGATATTTAATAAAGCATTTCAATTAAGATTAGTTAAAAACTATATATCAGAGATACTTTTTAAGGATTTGGATAAATATAAAGAGTATTCCAAGGTTGATTTAATAAAAGAGTTGGCTTCAACTATAAGCAACCC
>JAMOOP010000131.1 GCA_027065385.1 Campylobacteraceae bacterium
TACTATTTTAATATAGCTATATAAAACCAAATTAAGGGTTATTGTGGTATAATATATACTATGAGAGTTAAATATAAAATCACAGAAGAATTACAAGAAGAAGTTAAATCATTATTAAAACAAACAAGAAATAGTGTTGTTAAAGAGAGATTAATTGCTATATCATTATATGTTGTAAATCATATGGCTATGAAAGATATAGCTGTTACACTTGGAAGAAATTCAGATACTATAGGTAGATGGATTGCTAGATATTTTGAAGATGGAATAGATGGTATTCAAGACAATAGAGGTGGGGATCATAAAAGCTTTTTAACAAATATAGAAAAAGAAGAGTTAAAACAAATTATTGTAAATACATATCCTATAATTTATAAAGGCTGGGATGGTAAAATAATAGTTGATTTAATCAAAAATAGATATGGTGTAACATATACAAGAGCAGGAGTATATGCACTTTTAAAGAGTTTAGGGATAACTCATAAAATAGCTACAAAAGTTGATCCTAAAAAATCAGAAGAAAAAATAGCAACTTGGAAAGAAGACATAAAAAAAAACTAGAAGAACTTCCTCTAAACACTATAATCTTAGCTCAGGATGAAAGTAGATTTAGTTCTGAAGTTCCTAGAGTGACATCATGGTCTAAAAGTGGTTCATCAGTAGTTTATTCAGGCTACAGATATGGTACATCATTAAATTGCTTCGGTAGTTTAAATCTAAAAACTGGAAACCTAATTAGCTCATTTCATGATAGAGGTAATGCTCAAGCTACTATTGAACACTTTAAAAAAGTTCGTGATACTTATGATAAAAATATACCTCTTGCAATTATAATAGATAATGCATCATGGCATAAAACTTTAGCAGTTCAAGAATATTGTGAAAAAAATAAAATTACCTTACTATTTCTACCACCATACTCACCAGAATATAATCCTATTGAAAGAGTTTGGAATTTTATAAAAAGCAAAATTAAACAAATATTTTTCCAAACAGCTAAAAAATTTAAAGAGTATATTTTAAATTTATTTACAAATATAAATGATACAGATTCAGATAAATTGGCTAATCATTGTTGTAGCTTAATTTAACCTTTAGTTTAAATTTGTATAACTATATTTTATATACTTCGTTAAAAGAAATACTTATACCATTTTAAATCAAAACTAAATACTTATTATGCTATAATTAGATATGGCAAAAAGAATAAATATTAATAATCATTATACAGCAGAAGAGTGGCAAAAATTAATCCCTAAAAATCAAAATTTAG
>JAMOOP010000132.1 GCA_027065385.1 Campylobacteraceae bacterium
TATGTTTTACTTTTGTAGTTTTTCCTGATGGTAAAATTGTAATCTCATCTGCAACTTTTACACTTCCTGATGCAACCGTTCCACAAAACCCTCTAAAATCAAGATTAGGACGATTAACATATTGTATAGGAAATCTAAAATTTTCCTCTTTTGTAGAGCTAGATATATCTATAGTATCAAGTAAATTAAAAAGTGTATCACCACTATACCAAGAGATATTATCACCTCTATCCACAATATTATCACCTTTTAACGCACTTACAGGGATATAATATCTATTTTGAATACCCAGTTCATCTGCTAACTCTTCATAAGATTTTTTTATATTCTCAAAAACTTCCTCTTTATATTCAACTAAATCCATCTTATTAATAGCTACAATAATATTTTTAATCCCTAATAAATTTACAATAAAACTATGTCTTCTAGTTTGAGTTAATATCCCTTTTCGTGCATCAATCAAAATAATAGCCACATCAGCAGTACTCGCCCCTGTTACCATATTTCTTGTATATTGCTCATGCCCTGGGGTATCTGCAATTATAAATTTTCTTTTATCTGTTGAAAAAAATCTATACGCTACATCAATTGTAATCCCTTGTTCTCTCTCACTTGACAATCCATCAACAAGCAATGCCAAATCAAGATTATCCCCTTGTGTTCCCACTTTTTTACTATCTTTAACTATTGCACTAAGTTGATCTTCAAATATCATTTTACTATCATATAGAAGTCTTCCAATTAAAGTACTTTTTCCATCATCAACACTACCACAAGTAATAAATCTAAGCATAGTTTTATTTTCATGCTCTTTAAGATACTCTTCTATATTTTCAGCTATTAAATTACTCATCTAAAAATACCCCTCCATTTTTTTCTTCTCCATAGAACTAGATAAATCACTATCAATAACTCTACCTTGTCGCTCAGAAGTTGTGGTTAATAGCATCTCTTGAATAATCTCTGGCAATGTTGTAGCAGTTGAATTTACTGCACCAGTCAATGGATAACACCCAAGCGTTCTAAAGCGAACCATCTCTTTTGTTGATTTTTTTTGTAAATCTTTTGGAACTCTATCATCATCAACCATAATTTTAGCTCCACCATACTCTATAACCTTACGCTCTTTTGCAAAATACAAAGTTGGGATTTTAATATCTTCAAGATATATATATTGCCAAATATCAAGCTCTGTCCAATTAGATAAAGGGAAAACCCTAATAGATTCCCCTTTTTTTACCTTAGAATTATATATATTCCAAAGCTCTGG
>JAMOOP010000133.1 GCA_027065385.1 Campylobacteraceae bacterium
GATATCTTTTGCCTGGGATAGGAACAGTAGCCCCCGCCTTTACACTGACATAAGCACAAGGCACATCAATCGGGGGTAAAGGTATCTTATGATTTACCTGTTTCATTATTGTTTCCTCCTTGGTTAAGTTATCTATGTCAATTATCTCTATAAAATAACTAACATAATTTCCTCTAAGAATCTTTTCGTAATTTCTAAATTTATACTTATACATCAGCCACGTCCTCTAAATCCCATAAAACTTTTAATTTCATAATTATCTCAAACACATTTTTTCTATTCTTCTTATACCTAGTATAAGCTCTTTTTATAAGCCTTATATCTCTATCATCAAACAACCACCTATTCAATAAATAGCCTTGCTTTAGCTTATACTTTGGTTTTATATATTTTCTAAATAATCTTATAAAAGCATTTTGATTTCTTGTTTGTAGACCTAACTTTTTTAAAACATAATCTAATGTATAGAATCTTTGCCCAGCTATAAAAGTTCTTTTGTTTTTCTTCAGTCTAGCTTGAACCTTATCAAGCCTTCTATAAAAATCAGCCAACTGTCTTTTTCTTTCCTCAGCCCTCTTTCTAGCATATTCCCTATAATATTCAAGTCTTCTTTTCCTAGTTTTACCTTTTTTAAAACTCCTGACTATACCTTTAATGTATTTTTGCCTTTCTTCATAAAGTTCATCTATAAAATCTTTATAAAAATATCTAAAACACTCTGAGTAAAATTCTTTTCTAGTTTCATAATCACATTCTTTAATATTTCTAAATTGCCTAAGCCAATATTGTGGCTTGCTATACTTTAAGAGTATGCTGTTCATAAGTTACAGTCTCATAGAATCTTCTTCTTGAATTATACCAAACTTTCGTCTGTAAATAATATGTATCCACAATATCTATAACTACTGGGTCAGGTAAGTTATAATCTATATTCCTTATCCTCCCAACAGCCTGTTCTACATCACTCAAAGGAGATGCAAATACAAGCCCTCTAAGCCCCTCTATTGTCACTCCTACTCCTAGTATACTGTTTATGCTAAGAATAATTTTAGAATTCTTTATTATCCATTCTCTTCTTTCTTTGGATGTGCTCCCTGTAATTATATTAACGTCAGCACTAGGAACACCTAATTTTTTAACTAAAAAAACATATATATAGTCTAACTGCCTGATTCTCTCTCCTATAACTAAAGTCCTTAAACCTTTCTTATATAAACTATTAACAGATTTTGCTATTAATAAATTTCTATCC
>JAMOOP010000134.1 GCA_027065385.1 Campylobacteraceae bacterium
GACGAGCTTGGAAATTTGGTAAGATTGAATTACCTATATTACAATCCAGTAACAGGTGAATATAAGCCTCAGGGAAGGAGTTTTTACTGGGCCTATATAAAATATGGTGAAGAATTTGATAATAAGGTGTAAGGGTCGAAATATGAAATTACCAATAGGTATATCTACTTTTAAAGAGATAAGAGAAGATTATGTATATGTTGATAAGACAAAATACATAATGGAATTAATAAATAATCATAAGTATGCATTTTTATCCCGTCCTCGAAGATTTGGCAAAAGTCTCCTATGTGATACTTTAAAAGAGCTATTTGAAGGAAATAAAGAATTATTTAATGGACTTTATATCTTTGATAAATATGATTTTAAAAAGTATCCTGTAATAAAGATAAGTTTTGGTGGGATAAGGGGAGTAGAAGATTTAAAGTTATATCTGTCATATCAACTTGAATTATCGCAAGAATTATTAGATATAGAATGTAAATATAAAGACAATGCCCTTTGTTTTTCAGAATTAATAAAAAAAAGTGCAAAGAAATACAAAGAAAAAGTAGTGATATTAATAGATGAATATGACAAGCCAATATTGGATAATATAGAAGATACGAAAGTAGCTATAGACATAAGGGAATATTTAAAGAGATTTTATACAGAGATAAAGGAAAACGACGCGTATATAAGATTTTGTTTTATAACAGGAGTGAGCAAGTTTGCAAAAGTGTCTATATTTAGTGGATTGAACAATTTAGATGATATAAGTCTGGATAAGAGATATGCAAGTATGTGTGGATATACACAAAAAGAGCTGGAAGATGTATTCGGGGAATTATTGAAAGATGTTGATTTAGACAAAGTAAGAGAGTGGTATAATGGCTATAATTTTAATGGGAAAAGTGTATACAATCCATTTGACATATTGTTGTTTATCTCAAAGGGATATGTGTATAACAATTACTGGTTTTCTACAGGTACCCCGAGTTTTTTGATAAAGGTACTGAAAAAGAGGAATTATTTTTTACCCCAGATAGAGCATTTAAGGACAGATGGTAGTTTGATAAATAGTTTTGACATAGAAGATATAAGACTGGAGCCCATATTATTCCAGAGTGGATATCTGACAATTGATGAGATAAAAGAGAGCCGCAGAGGCGGTATAGAATATATTTTGAGAATTCCCAATAAAGAGGTCCAGATTTCATTTAATAACATGTTAATAGATTATTTTACCTCG
>JAMOOP010000135.1 GCA_027065385.1 Campylobacteraceae bacterium
AACTCTTTTATTATCTTTTTGTTAATATGACTTCTCTTGCCATTCATCCGACATGAAAAAACATGAATTATATTCAAAATATCATCTATCATCTCTTGTTCATCTGTTTTTTTATCACAATGTATCAGAAGAAACTCGATATTTTATTTCAAATTTAAGGGTAAGTGCCAAAGAGTTTTTAGAGATTATTCGTTCACATTGGGCTATTGAAAATTCTCTTCATTATGTGAAAGATGTCGCTTTTCAAGAAGATTTTAATCGCATGAGAACTAAACAAATTCCTGTTGTTACCTCTTTACTTAGAAGTTTGGCTATCAATTTACTCAATATTAATAAAATTTCAAATAAAACACAAGTTCGTAAATTATTTGCTTGGGGGGCTTTTGATTTATTTTCCTTAAAGGGAATTTGATTTTGAATTACCGTGAATATAAAGTAAAACAAAGAACTTTTTTGCTACAATTCGCGAATTCATAGACTTTGGGCAAAATTTCCAAGGTATTAACACAAGAGAAAAGCAAAGGACAGACTAAATATGGCACATCATAAGTCAACAATTAAGAGAATTAGACAAACTGCAACTAGAACAGAGAGAAATAGATATTACAGAACTAGAATTAAAAATATTACTAAAGCTGTAATTGTAGCTGCTGAAGCAAATGATAAAGTAAAAGCTATGGAAGCATTTAAAGTTGCAAATAAGCAAATTCATAAACTAGTTAGCAAAGGTTTTCTTAAAAAAACAACAGCTGCAAGAAAAGTAAGCAGACTTAATTTACTTGTAAATAAGATTGAAGTAGCATAATCTTAATCTATTAAAATAGAGTATCTTTATTTAAAGATACCCTAAAAACCACACTTATCCCACCATTAGGTTTTTACCATGTTTCAAGAGAAATTACAACCATTTATTGATAGATATGAAGAGATAAATACTCTATTAAGTTCACCAGATATTTCTAAAGATATTAAAAAAATGACCGAGCTTGGAAAAGAACAAGCAAAACTATCTAAATTAGTAGAAAAAGCAAAAAAGTATATTCAAGTAGCCCAAGATATAGTTGAAAACAAAGAGCTTTTAGGAGATGCAGAGCTTGGAGATTTAGCTAAAGAAGAGCTAAGTGAATTAGAACCTCTTCTTCCAAAATTAGAAGAAGAGATTAAAGTTCTAATGATACCAACTGACCCAAATGATGATAAAAATATCTATTTAGAGCTAAGAGCAGGAGCTGGAGGAGATGAAGCCTCTCTATTTGTTGCTGACCTATTTAAAATGTATTTAAGATATGCAGAGTTAGTTGGTTGGAAAGTTGAGATTGTAAGCTCATCAGATGGAACAGCTGGTGGATATAAAGAGATGATAGCCATGGTAAAAGGTGAAGGAGTTTATTCTCAACTTAAATATGAGGCTGGAGTTCACAGAGTTCAAAGAGTACCAGATACAGAAACACAAGGAAGAGTTCACACATCAGCAATTACAGTAGCAGTTATTCCAGAGGTTGATGATGTAGAGGTTGATATTAAACCAAATGAGGTAAAAATGGATGTTTATCGTTCAAGTGGTTGTGGTGGACAATCGGTAAATACAACAGACTCTGCTGTAAGATTAACCCATATTCCAACAGGCATAGTTGTGGCAATTCAAGATGAAAAATCTCAACACAAAAACAGAGATAAAGCTATGAAAGTTTTAAAAGCTAGAGTATATGAAGCACAACTTCAAGCACAACTAGATGAGACATCATCACAAAGAAAACTACAAGTAGGAAGTGGAGGTAGGTCTGAAAAGATTAGAACCTATAATTATCCACAAAACCGTCTAACAGACCATAGAATAGGGCTTACTCTATACTCATTAGATAGTATTATGAATGATGGTAATTTAAAATTGGTTTTAGACCCTTTAAATGCTCATGCACAAGCAGAGGCTATTAAAGAGGCAGGTTTATAAATTAGTAAACTAAAACATATTTTTAAAAGAAGAGATTAATTTAGCTAGTAACCCTTTTGGTGTTACTAGGTCATCTAAAAACTCTTCATAGTTCATACCTTTCTCTTCTAAATAGGCTTCTAGGTATGATAGTGAGCCTTCCATTCCATGTCTTCTTTCTATATTTAACATACTCTCATATAGCTCTTCCATTACATCTATTACATGTTGTGGTGCAGCGCGTCTAAAGGCTGTTAATGATTTTATATTGCCCTCTGCATCTTTTTTTACATCAAAATCGGCAATAACCCAATAGTATTTACCACTTTTAGCTAGATTTTTAACAACACCAGATACGCGTTCCCCTTTTAGTAGGCTACTCCAAACTAAAAAGAATATGGCTCTTGGCATATCTGGATGTCTTAAAATATTGTGTGGAGCACCAATAAGTTCTTCTTCACTATATCCTGAAACATCACAAAAGTTTTTATTTGCAAAAGTTATAGTACCGTTTATATCAGTTTTACTAACAATAAACTTTTTTTTACTAAACTTAATCTCTTCATCAATTGGCATTGGTCTATATATTTTTAAATGATTATTCATCTCTCCACCTTATTGTCTCATATTATGGGAATTTTAGCTAAGAGTTACTAAATAAATGATTTAAAATATTAAAAAAAAAGTTACAAAACACTAGACATAACAAAAAAAAATAAAAAATAAGTATAGATTTTTTTTTAATAATCTGCTATGCTTGTAATATCTTATATTAAGAAAGGTTTGGTTATGTGGAAAAGGATATTTTATTTATTACCAATTACTCTGTTACTATTTTTGAGCTGTTCTCAACAACAGCCAACCGTCAATAGAGATGGAGTAGAGATTTCGGGAAAAATTACTTATGATAGAGTTCCTTCGGCTATAATTTATGGAGGAATAGCTAAATTAGATTATGATAATATAAAAAAATTACCCTCTAAAAATATTGTAATTAAAGCAATAGGTACAGATGGAAAGGTTATTACTCAAACTACAACAGATAAAAAGGGTAGATATAGTTTATTTGTTCCAGAAAATAGCATTATTAAAATCCGTGTTTATGCTAGAATGTATAAAAAGGATTATTGGGATGTGAGTGTTGTTGATAATACCAATCATAAAGCTATGTATGTTATAGATGGCTCTTTCCATAATGTTGGAACAAAGCACAATATTAGAAATCTACATGCTTCATCTGGTTGGGGAGGAGAAGATTATACATCTCCAAGAATTGCTGCACCTTTTGCCATTTTAGATAGTATAGACCAAGCTATGGAAAAGGTAAGGATTGCAGATAAAAATGCTAAATTCCCTCAACTTACTGTTAACTGGTCTGTTAATAATATAGCTTCAGCAGGAGACGCTAATAGTGGTCAGATAATTACCTCTAATTATGATGGAGAGAGAGGATTATGGATTTTAGGAGATGCTAATAGTGATACAGATGAGTATGATGACCATATTATTATTCATGAGTGGGGTCACTATTTTGAAGACCAATTTAGTAGAGCTGATAATATAGGAGGTTCTCACTCACCAGGTGAAGCATTAGATATTCGTGTAGCATTTGGTGAAGGTTGGGGTAATGCTTGGTCAGGTATTGCTACAGATAATCCTATATACTTTGATACATCAGGATATAAACAGTCAAGTGGTTGGTATATGGATTTAGAAAACGGCGCACAAGAGAATGCTGGTTGGTATAGTGAGGGTTCAGTTCAAAGAATTCTATATGACCTTTACGATAAAACAAATGAAGCACATGATAAAACAAGTTTAGGATTTACTCCTATGTATAAAGTTTTAGTTGGAGCTGAAAGAAATACCCCTGCATTTACAAGTATATTCTCATTTATTGATGCACTAAAAAGAGAAAATAGTAGTGAAAGTAAAAATATTGATAAAACTGTAGCTTATGAAAATATAAGTAAAATTAAAGATGCTTATGGTTCAAATAGAAGAAATAGTGCAAATTCACAAGTTGCTACACCTATATATAAAAGTTTAAGAGTAGGAAGTAGTATAAACTCTTGTACTCAAAATAATTATGGTGTATATAATAAATTAGGAAATAGAGGTTATATTAAAGTAAAAATAGATAGTGATGGTACTTATCAATTTAGTGCTAAAGCAAATAACTATAGTTCAGACCCTGATATAATATTATATCAAACAATATATCCTCATAAAGATATAGGAATATCTTCGTATGAAGGAAGACCTGATGATACTTTAGTAATTAATCTTAAAAAAGGGAATTATCTATTAGATGTATTTGATGCCTCTTTTAATAATAGCTGTTCAACTATTTCTGTAAATAGAGCTAATAGTAACTATAAGACAAAAGGTGAAAACGGAGCTGTTATGACAAAGCCTGTAAGAAGAAGAGGATTACCAAAAAGACAATATTATTAGAATTTATAGAGACTCTTAAACAATTTATTTACTATAGTATGTCACAATAGAGTTATTAATTTAAACTAAAGGATTTTTTTTGAAAAATAGAATTTATCTGTTATCAATATTTAGTATATTAATTTTCATATCTGGTTGTGGTGAAATAACTACAACAGATGATGGAACTATATATATTCCAACTAATACACCAACACCAATGCCAACAGTAAATCCAACAATATTACCAACTTCTACTCCTACTACTATTCCAACAGATAGTAATAGTGATAAAGGGTTGCGTATTATTGGTAAAATAACTTATGATAGAGTTCATGTAAAAAGTAATGGTATAGGATTAGATTATAATAATATAACTAAAGAGAGTGCAAAACGGGTTTTAGTAAAACTTGTAAAGAGTAGTTGTGGCACTACAAATAGTTCTGATATTATCGCATCTACAGTAACTAATAATAGTGGAGATTATGAATTTACAAATCTTCCTAAAAATCAAAATGCAAAAATTTGTGTATATGCACAGATGGAAAAAAGTGGAACAGGTGGTTGGAGTGTAAAAGTTGTTGATAATACAAACTCTGATGCACTCTATACTATGCAAGGTAGCTCATTTTCTACTGGAGAGAATAGTACAAGAAGAAATTTAAATGCCTCTTCAGGTTGGGACGGAAGCAGTTATAGCAGTACAAGAACAGCAGCTCCTTTTGCTATACTTGGAAGTATCTATCAAGCTATGGAAAAGGTAATTAGTGTAGATAGCAGTGCAACTTTTCCACCACTTAAAATAAACTGGTCTATACATAATGTTCCTGCAGGATATGGGTCAGAGTCAGAACTAAGAGATGGACAGATAGTCACTTCTCACTATAATGGAGATGGAAATCTATATATCTTAGGTGATGCAAATGGTGATACAGATGAGTATGATGACCACATTATAATACATGAGTGGGGTCACTATTTTGAAGCAAACTTTAGTAGAGCAGATAGTATAGGTGGACCTCATGGTGATGGTGATAGATTAGATATTCGTGTAGCATTTGGTGAAGGTTGGGGTAATGCTTGGTCTGCTATAGCTACAGATAAGCCTATCTATTTTGATACACAAGGTATTAGACAATCTAATGGTTTCTCTATGAATATAGAGAGTGGAACTTCTGGTTCAAAGGGTTGGTTTAGTGAAGACTCAGTTCAGAGAATTTTATATGATTTATATGATAGCCATAATGATAGAGAGGATAGACTCTCTTTAGGATTTAAACCAATATATAAAATTTTAGTTGGACCACAAAAAACGACACCAGCATTTACAAGTCTTTTCTCATTTATTACATATCTTCAAGAGGAAAATCCAACTGTAAGTAGTCAAATTGATGCTATTTTAGCTGATGAAGATATTTCACATATATATGATATTTATGGAAGTAAACATGCTAATCTATATAGTGATATGGAACAAGGAAATTTAAAAGAGATTTGTACCTCTGTAGAGTATGGAAAACGTAATAAACTAAATAACCATAAGTATATTAGATTTTCTATTAATAGAAGTGCTTATTATACAATTCTAGTCCAACAAAATAATGGTAGTGGAACTGACCCAGATTTTGGAATATATAAAACAGCTCCATTTGAACATATAGGAGATGCTGATAGCTCTATGGCAGGAAAAGAGAGTGGTCGTTATAATCTAACTATAGGCAACTATCTACTAGATGTTGGAGATTATAAAGGCGTAGACTATGCATGTTTTGATGTTACAATAAATTAAAAAGGAAAATAAAATGAAAAAAAAAGATTTAATACTATCTTGTCTATTAGTGACAAGTTTAACAGGACAAATAGCAAATGCAGATGAAAATAATAAAACAGTTGATAATAATAGAACTGTAAAGGGGACAACTATAGGACATTATCAAAAACCAGGAGCTCCTATTGATATAATTTATAGTAGTACAAGAGTAGGACTAAATGAGATTTCAGATGTAAATATATCATTGGTAACAACTGTTAAATCAGGAGAGATGGAAGTTAATATTGATGTAGATAAAGATTTAAAAGTTGATGGTGAAAATTATAATAAAATCACTTTTAGTTTAAATCCTAATGAGAAAAATTATAATATTAATTTAAAAGTATCAGGTTCAAAAGATGGTCTCTACTATGTAAGACTTTTAACAAAAATGAATAGTAAAAATGGTGCAAAAATGCGTGTATTTGCTGTTCCAGTTTATGTTGGTAATGGTAAACTAAAACAGAAAAGCAATCAACTTATTATGAAAGCTTTAGGAGGAGAGAATATATCTGTATCTAAAGCCCAAGAGACAGTAGAGATTTTAAAATAGAACTATTTGAAGGATTAGGATTTAATCCTTCAAAACATTATTTATACTCTTTACAATAAACCATCTTTTAAATATTTTATTGAAAAATCAAAAAAAATAAAAAAAAAAAAAAATCAAACT
>JAMOOP010000136.1 GCA_027065385.1 Campylobacteraceae bacterium
GTTTATTCTTGATAAAATTGTTTTAAATTTTATTGAGCGACATTTGGTTGTGTTACTTTATATTTTAGATAAAAAGAGTTATTCTTTATCTAAAATTAAAGATACTTCATCGGAGATGAAGTATAATTACAACTTACGCTACAATAGTTTAGCTAACACTTTAACCTCAAATTCTTATATGTCAAATTATCTAAATGGTAATTTTCTAAAAAATAGTTAGGATTTTTAGGTGAGGTGAAACTTGGGATATGGAAAAATCATAAATAAGGCTAAAAATCCTGTTTTCTATGATTTTCCATTGAAAAAGATACTATATTAAAGTGTAACTTATTCGTCTATCTCTCTACCATTTATAGGTTGAATTGGTCTATTATTCATTTTATTTATCTGTTTATGAATTGCTTCTATTTGAACCTTTGATGCAGTTTGAGGAGTTTTGAAAACAAACCATTTCACCTGCTCACTACATGGTGGTGTTGTTAATGACCCCATAAACTTATAATATTCTCTTTTTGTTGGCATAACTACATCTATATACTCTTTTGAAAGAGTTAAAGGAACAGCTTTATTATGTTCTAATGGGAATTTTTTAATAATCTTTGTAAGTGTTGGGTTCATAGTACCCTCTTCAAACATTACAGCAATAACAGCTAATTTACCATCTTTTGTAGCATGAACAAAGTGAGCCTCTAATGGGTAAGATTTTCCATTTATATGGTTTTCACTTGGTGTATGAAAGTGAAACTGTTTAAGCTCATAAGGAGTTCCATCTATATTAAATATATTTCCACTCTCTACATTAACTTGAACTGCATGACCATTATCTATAATATTTTTAGACCCTTTAGTATATTTTAAATCTAAAGCAGGTAAATCAATATCTTTATTAGCTTTTATATCAATAGGTGTTTGCTGTTTTCCTTCAGAACACATCTTAAATTTTTCATCTAACTCTCCCCAATGAGCTGGACTTACATCTCCACTATATCCCCAATGTTTACTATGATGTTTAGTTTCATGTTTAACTCCATCTTCAACCTTTGGAGTATCTTCTGAACAACCTGAAATTAACAATATTGTAGCTATTGCAATAGTTGAATACTTAATAATTTTTTTCATTTCCATCCTTTTAATTTATTGGAAACATATTGTATCAGATATAGTTATCACTTTTATTAATCAAACTAATTTATATGTTTAAAATTACTCTGTTAAACTGTGTTAAACCGTAACTTGATATAATTATAAAAAAAATAAGGTAAGTTAATGAATATAATATTTGGACCAATAAACTCAAGAAGATTTGGTAAATCTTTAGGTATTGATTTAAGTCCTACTAAAAAACAGTGTAATTTTGACTGTTTATATTGTGAATTAGAACCTGCAAAAACTATAGAAAG
Organism: Campylobacteraceae bacterium; assembly: GCA_027065385.1. Taxonomy (GTDB): domain Bacteria; phylum Campylobacterota; class Campylobacteria; order Campylobacterales; family Sulfurovaceae; genus UBA1140. The sequence continues at coordinate 1,401 of JAMOOP010000136.1, forward strand.
TTATAAAGATATTATATCTGTAGAAGATATTATAAAAGCTATTAAAGAGTCTCTTAAAACTCATTCTGATATAGATGTATTAACTGTTACAGCAAATGGAGAACCAACACTATATCCATATCTTAAAGAGTTAATATTAGAGATAAATAAGATAAAAGGAGATATAAAAACTCTTATACTTTCAAATGGAAGTACTATAAGTAGTAAAAAGATACAAGAGGCATTAATGCTTTTTGACACTGTTAAATTATCATTAGATTGTGCAACCTCTAAATGTCTAAAAAAATTAGATAGAGCCTATAATAGTATAACTATAGAGAGTATAAAAGAGGGTATGGTTGAGTTTAAAAAAGAGTTTAGAGGGGTATTTATTATAGAGATACTTATAGTAAAAGGTATTAATAATAAAGATAGTGAAATAGAAGAGTTAAATAAGTTTTTACTAAAATTAAATCCAATACGAATAGATATAGGCACAATAGATAGACCACCAGCATATAAAGTAGAAGCTTTAAGTTATGAGGAGTTACGAGAAATATCTTTAAAATTTAGTAGTTCATTACCTATTTATATAGCTTCAAGAAAAAAAGTAACCTCTAAACCATCTTTTTATAGTAAAAATGAGATAATAGATACAATTAAAAAACGCCCTTTAACACAAGATGATATTAATGTACTTTTTAATAAAAGGAGTAAAGATATAATTAAAGAGATATTAGATAGAGGTGAGTTAAAAATAGTTAATAGTAGTGGATATAATTTTTTTGTGATAAATTAAAGAGATAAAAATTTATCTCTTTAATTATAAATCTTTAATTCATTATATAAACTATCTCTTTGAACAGGAGTAAATCCAAAACTTTTTATTAAATTTATAAACTCATCTATACTTATACCATTTCCACTTTTAGCCCCTGCTGCTGATTGAATAGACTCTTTTTCTATTGTACCATCTAAATCATCTGCTCCAAACTCTTGAGCTATTAAAGCTAGGTTTATTGATGCTGTTGCCCAATATGCTTTTATATGTGAAATATTATCTAATAAAATTCTACTTATTGCATAGGTTTTCAGTATCTCTTGACCTGTTAGATACTCTTTTACCTTTAAAAAGTTATTTGCTCTTTGATAAACTAGAGGAATAAAGGCATTAAATCCACCTGTAATATCTTGTAATTCTCTTAATCTTAATATATGGTCTATTCTATTAGCACGACTCTCTATATGACCAAATAACATAGTGGCATTACTCTCTCTTCCTCTATCATGCCACTTTTTATGTATCTCTAGCCATTGATTTGATGTTACTTTACCTTTACATAGATACTCTCTAACCTTTTCATCAAAAATCTCGGCTCCACCTCCAGGCATAGAGTCCACACCATTTTCTATCATAAGGTCTAAAACCTCATTATAACTTAATCCATACTCTCTTGATAAAAAATCAACTTCAGCAGCTGTCATAGCTTTAATATGAAGAGATGGCAATTTCTCTTTTATTTTTTTAAATGCACCCATATACCAATCAACGCCATCATTTGGATTATGAGCTGATACAATATGAACCTCTTTTGCTCCACTATTATAAGAGTTTGTAGCAATCTCTAATATTTGCTTATGACTCATTGTATATTGATTTGGATTTTTTCTACTTGCACTATATGCACAAAATTTACAAATATCAGCACAAATATTAGTTGGGTTTATGTGACGATTAATATTAAAATAGCTTTTTTTTCCAAACTTCTCTTTTCTAATACTGTCTGCTAACTCTCCTAATGTAAATAGGTCAAGCTCATAGAGTGCCTCCCCCTCCTCTTGTGTTAACCTCTTTCTATTTTTTACCTTTTCTATTAAGTCCATATATACTATCCATAATTTTTTTTTGCTATTATATCAAGAAGAGATAATAAATTGGAGTTAAGCCTTGATAAACACGGAAGTAGAGATTGAAACACTATTATATAATAATGCACCAGATTTTGAAATAGCAAAATTATTAAAAAAAGATATTAAACGCTATTTTGAAACCCTTGAAGATAGTTTTGCTAACTCTAAAGGTAGAGATTTTCTATATAAACATACAAGAGCTGTTGATACTCTACTCAAAATAGTATATAAAGTGGCTCTTCGTTCATCTTTTGGTGGATATACACCAATGAAAAATAGTCTGCCCATAACTCTTTTAGCACTTGGAAGCTATGGAAGAGAGCAACTTTGTGTTTACTCTGATATAGATTTAATGGTTGTATATAAAAAGACAACAGGTTATAACATACAAGAGATAATAGAAAAAATCTTACATATTCTTTGGGATTGTGGACTGAAACTAGGTCATAGAGTCCATGAAGTAAGTGAAATTTTTGAAGTATCTAAAACAGATATTACTATTAAAACAGCTATGATAGAGGCTAGATTTATAGAAGGCTCTCACTATCTATTAACAGAGGTTCAAAATGAACTAAACACTATTAGACACTATAAACAAGATGAATTTATTGATGCAAAAATAGAAGAATTAAGACAACTTCATTTAAAATTTCCACTTACAATGGAGCCAAATTTAAAAGAGGGAGCAGGAGGATTTAGAAGTGGAAACTTAGTCTATTGGATAGGAAATATACTTTATAATGTCAATAAAATTAAAGAGTTACCTAAAGAGATTATTCCTGATAATGAGTATAGAAACTTTCATATAGCCCTAGATTTTCTATTTCGTGTTCGTTCAGCACTCCATTTAGCAAGTGGAAGAAAAGAAGATACTTTAAGATTAGAATTAATTCCACAAATTGCTAAATATTTAGGCTATGAAAATAGTTATAAAGAGCAGATGAAATTTGCACAAAAGGTAAGTCATCAACTTAAAGTTGTAAAGCTCTATACTACTATATGGATAAATAGCTTAACTGGTAAAGATTGTATTCCAAAAGATATAAATAAAATAGAGCCTAATAAAAATTACAATAAATTAGAAGAGCTTATTGAACAGTTATGTGAACAAAAAAATGAGTTTGTAGCACACCCAACTTTTTTAAAAGCTCTAATTTATGCCAAAAAACCTAAAAGAGCAGACTCTAATACCTATAAAGCTATATCAAAAATATTTTTTCAACCACATAGTGCATCTATAATTAAAACTATTTTAGATGCTCATTTAATATCTTATACTATATCTCCTCTAAAAAAGGTTCTAAATCTGCCTCAATTTGATGGATACCATCAGTTCCCTGTAGGAATTCACTCAATTAAATGTTTATATGAATTAGAACATATTAAAGATAAAAGACTTAAAGAGATATTTAATAAATTAAGTAGTAGAGATAAAGCCTTATTAAAGTTGGTTGTTCTTCTGCATGACTCTGGAAAAGGTAGAAGTAGAGACCACTCTATAGTTGGAGCTGAACTTTTTGGTGTATATGCTAGAAAATTAGGATTTATAACAGAAGAGATAAAATTAGGAAAACTACTAATTCATTATCACACTAAAATGAGTTATATTGCACAGAGAGAAGATTTAAATAGTGAACAGACTATTTTAAAATTTGCTTCAATCTTCTCTACACAGAGAAAACTTGATTTAATATATCTACTAACTTATGCTGATATGAGTGGTGTTGGTAATGGTATATATAGTGACTTTAATGCAAAACTTATCTATACTTTATATCAACAAGCATCTATTGCTATTAACTATAATGAAAAAATAAATGAGACAAGTAAAAGATTAAAAAAAGAGAGGACTTTACAAAGACTAGACGAGTTTAAATCTCTACCTAAAACACTACAAAAAAAGATTTTATCAATCCCTTCTGATTTACTATTTATGAAATATTCACCTAAAAAGATTATTGATATTGCCAATAAAAGCATTATATTAGATGATTATATATTTTCAATAGAGAATAGTAAATTTTTAACTATAGAAATTATTAGAAAAAATAATTTAGATTTGAGTTATCTTTTAAATAAATTAAGAAGATTAGATATTGTAAATATGGATATTTGTAAACTCTTTAATGGCATTAAATATTTTAATTTAGAGTTTAATGAGGTAGTAGATAGTAGTGAACTTATATTAATAGAGGATATAATATTAAAAGCACTAAATACAACAAAACCATTAACCCTTCCTCGTCCTAATATACTAAAAAAAGAGATAAAAATAGAGTGTAATCACTCAAATGAACACGCTATGATGAGTGTAAACTGTAAAAATCAAAAAGGAATATTGTGCTATATTATTAATATATTTGATAATTTAGGCATAGATATAACTTCAGCTAAAATACATACTAAAATGAATAGGGTAAATGATTTATTTTTAATTGAAAAAAATGGAAATTTTTGTAGTAATACGGAGTTGATTATAAGGGAGTTAATAAGTTAACTATTATTGCTATAAAGTTCACTAAAAAAGTATTTTTAAATATATTTTAATGTAAATTAACTTATAATAACAGCAGAGGTTATCTGTTATGTACTATTTTATATTACTCTTTTTATATTCTGTTTTTTTAGTATGGTTTCTATTTCTATTTAAATATTATAAAATATCTCTATATACAAGTGCATATATTATATATACTCTTTTAATAGGCATACCTTTTTTTATTATATTTGCTGAAGTCCAAGATATATTTTATATATCAAAAGTTATAGGTAGAGCATTAGATGCAAAGGTTACTTTATCGTTAGGTGATGGAACTATACCTATAACTTATATGCTTATTTTTAATTTTATATATTTAACTATAGGAACAGTTGGTATAAATGAGTTTAAAAATACAAAGGTTTTAGAGTATAAAATAGATATAGAATATGCAAATAAAATATATGCTTTATCTAAAATAATCATCTTAATATCTTTTACTTATATATTTATTCGATATATATTTTATCCAGATTTTCCTCTATTTGTTTTAATTAAACATGGCTTTTCTGCTGATGCTATACTTAGAGATGTAGCATTTACATATAGCCATAGACACAATATACCTTATATCTTTTTACCATCTATAAACTCTCAATTTTATAGAATTTTAATTCCTGTATCATTTTTTCTAATTCTGCACTACTACTATAATATTAAAACAGGGTTTACCCTTAAACTATTTTTAATATTTGCATTGGTTGTAACTATTGCTTTAAACTTTGGAACATTTAAAAGAACACCTATTTTATATCTATCTACATGGTTTATACTATATCAATATATGTATTTAGATGATGTTAAATCTTTAGTTAAAATAGTCTATTTTGTAATTATTACCGTTTTAATTTTAATTTTTATTACAACACTATATACAGATAAAGATTTACAAATTATTTTATCTAATCTATTAGCAAGATTTGCAGTGGGGGAGGCAATTGGTGAGTTTTTGGCATTGGAACATTTTGGTACAACTTTTGATTATATGTATTTGGATATATTTACTGTCTATTTTCAAAAAATTTTAGGTTTTGATGTTATGACATTTAGTGAATTATGGAAAATATTAACAGGAGGAACAAGAGGATACACATCTATTGGTGTTATAGCAGAGTTTATTGTCTCATTTGGATATATATCTATTTTATACTTTACACTCTTTACAGCATTAATTATTAAATTGGATACTATATTTAAAAAAAATAGTAAAACATTCTACCGTCCTATTATTGCAGGATTAATAACAGTTATATCTTTTATGATGATAAAAGGTTTTTTCGCTCAACTGTTTACAGGGGGAGTTGTTGTATTAAGTTTTGTCTATTTTTTAATAAAGTTTTATACAAAAGATTTGGAAAAAATAGTTGAACCAAAAAATCCAAAATAGGAGGTAATATATGAAAATATATAACTTTTGCAGAGTGCTATCTTGTATGATAGTTAGTTCAATAGTTGGAAACACATATCCTATAATTTTAAATGAGTATAATGGTGTTGCTTTAAATTATAAACTTAAAAATGGTGGTTATGATAGTTATTATGGACGAATTAATGGAAATGGTAGCTCGTGGCTAGAGATGGTTATTGTTAAAGATAAAACAGATATTAGAAATGCTATATTAAAAATTACAGGTCATGGTGGTACATATTTTAAAGGAAAAATTCCAAATTATGAAACTCTATCTAAATTAAGAAGTGGAACAATTTTAACAATTTCCAAAGAACAAACTAATTTAAGTTATGACCCATTTAATAAGTGTAGTCCAGATTGGACTATTAATATTAATAGTAATGATTTAACTACAATAGATGGCGTTTATGATATAAATCATAATGAGTTAAAAATTTCAATTAAATCAGAAGATGACCACACTCTAATGAAAGATAGTGGAGAGGGGATTTTTGGTGGTGGAATAGATAAAAGAGAGATTTTTTTATTAAAAGAGAAAGAGCCTACAGAAGATATTTTACCAAATAGTAGCAGTTATCGAGATAATGGATATAAACAGCCATTAAGTACCTTTGGTTCACCAAATCAGTGGATAGATAGTAGTGATACCATTATTACTCAAAATCTAAATGAATTAAGAAGAGATGCAAAGAGTAGAAATTTTAGAGATGCAAAATCTTATCTTATTTTAAATGAGTATAGTGCTGTAGCATCAGATAAATTTTTAAAAAATGGTGGAACAGATAGCTATTTTGGAAGAGTTTTAGGTAATGGTGGAAGTTGGTTAGAGCTTATAGTTATTAAAGACCGTTTAAATCTACACAATGCTAAAATTAAAATAGAAGAGGGTTGCAATGAGATATTTTCAGCCAAATTTCCTGAACTAAAAACTATAGGCTATTTACGAAAAGGAACAATGCTAACACTATCTAATGAACCAACCAATATGAGCTATTTCCCATTTGCTCCTTATAGTGGAGATTGGAGATTAAATCTTAATATTAATGATTTAGTAAATAAGAGTGGTGAGTTCTTGTTAAGTAGTGAAAATAGTGTAATATCAATTACAAATGAAGATGGAACTAAATTTCGCCTTACAAAAACTGGTGAGGGCGTAAGAGATAAATATATAATAGATAATGAAGAGGTTTATAAATTAAAAGCCAATCCAACAATAGAGACATCACCATATAATATAAACTATGGAGATGATAATAACCAAGAGGCAATTAGTACATTTGGTAGTCCAAATAGGTGGAGAGATGAAAATAGTAATCTTATAACACAACAGATGACTATTAGAGAAAATGAAAATTTAGAAGAGATAGACGGCATAGTTTTATCAGATATTTCTGATTTAAATAGCCTAAAAGATAGTGAGTCTTTACTATATATCTCATCTAATAATAGTTTATGGATTACAGATGATGACTCACATCAAGTCTTTGAAATGGACTACTCAACTCAAGAGATAAAATCTGTTTTTAATGATATAGATTTAGGTGAATTTACTAATGGAGATATTCAAGAGCATTGTGGTTCAAAAAAAGGAGCTTGTGATATAGAAGAGGTAGCTTATGACAATTATAATGATATTCTATATATCTTAACAGGTAAATCCCCTGGTACTCCTGCAATATATAAACTAACTAGAGATAGCATAGATAAACCATTTCAATTAAATGATTATAGAAAATTAGATAGTAATACCGAATATCCATCAGCTATATTTATAAATGGAGATTTTATTGTATCTATTGGTAAAAAACTCTATAAATATGATTTTGAAACCAATACTATTGAAGATAATCCTATATTTAGTATAGATGATGATGTAGGTGATTTTGTAGGACTTGCATACCATAATGGAACTTTATGGATAACTACTATTAAAAATAAATCAAGACTTATAAAAGTTAATTGGAGCAATAAAAGCGTAGAAGCTATATATAAAATGTCTCATAATGGAGTATTCGACCCTAGAGGAATTGAGATTATAAATAATAAACTTCATATTTTAGAAGGGTATGATAGTAATGTTCCCAAACACCACACTTTAAAGAATGCAATTCATATCTACAATATGCCTTAAAAAACTAAAGAGGGGTTATCCTCTTTAGTTATATCTATTTAAAATAATTCCTATATTTTTTATATCAAACTCTTTAGCAAAAATATTTAAATCATTTAATGACTCTTTTTTAGAGAGATTTATTTTAAATACAAATAGATTTATATCAGCATATTTCATAAGATTTAATGTCTCATAAGATGAGTTAATTGATGCTGTATCAATTACAATATGGCTATACTCCTTTTTTAGCTCATTTAAAAGTTGTGTAAATCTCTCTGAAAATATAAGTTTTGATGGGTTTGGAGGTCTTAAACCCATAGTAATAACATCTAAATCTTTATATATAGTAGGTTTTATAACCTCATATAGTTTATGTCCTCCACTTAAATATGTTCCTAATCCTACACTATTATCCAACTCAAATATATTATGAATATTTGGTCTATTTATATTAAAATCAATTATAATAGTCTTATCTTGCATATCTTTAAATACCTCTGCTAATTTAGAAGATAGTAGAGTTTTCCCTTGATTATCCTCTATAGAAGATATAATTACGATTTTGGAGTAACTATTAATATTTGGTATAAGTTGTAATCTACTAGCTATTTTTTTACAACTATCTATAAACAGTTCTCTATTTTTTATAAATGATGGTATAGTATAACAGAATTTAATTCTACCATTTAACTTTATATCCTCTTCTCTTTTTATACTTTTACTAAATTTATTGATAGTTAATATTAAAAATATGCTAAATAGCAGACTACTAATAAAAGAGACTAATAAAAATGAGATTTTTTTAGGTCTAACAGGTTTTTTAGGAATATACCCCTTTTCAATAACCTTATAATCTGCAATAATTGCCACTTTAATAATTTCATTTTCAGATTTTTTTTCAAGAAGATATTTATATGTTTTTGCATTTACCTCATAATCTCTTTTCATATTTATAAGATATTTCTCTTTAGCAGGAAAAGTTTTTAACTCTTGATTATATTTATATTTTAAAGCATTTATATTTCTATTTTCTCTATTAATAGACCATTTTAGATTTTTAATATTACTATTAATCTTTCTTTTTAACATCTCTATTTTATTAAGAGTCTCTACCACTTTTGGGTGTTTATATGTATATTCTACACTTAACTCTTTTAGTTTTATTTGGCTATCTTGTAGTTTAGAGATTAATCCAAGAGTGGGTTTCTCATCTAATGCCCTTAATATAGGAGCTATAGAGGTTATATTACTATTAAACTCCATTAGATTAATATTGCTAATAAGCTCTTTTCTTAATCTATTATTGGCAAGTCTAACCTCAATATCACTTAGTTTATGGATAAGTGCATTTGATTGTGCAGATGGATTTATTACCTTTTTAGACTCTTGATACTTTTTTAATTTTGTTTCAGATTTTTTGAGTCTATCTTTAATTGTATTTAACTCTTTATTAATAAATTTAATAATCTTATTATTCTGTTCACTTTTGGTTTTTATATTTTGAGATATATAAGTTTTGGCTAAAATATTAACATAATCTGTAGCCCTTTTAGGATTTGTATCAAAAAACTCTATTTTAATTAATGGAACATTTTTACGAACTTTAGATATATGAAGATTTTTAGTTATAATATTATTATAAATATCCTCTTTATCTAAACTATTTTTATTATCATTAAAATCAATCTTATCTAATATCTTTTTATTTAGTTCATAAGTCTTTAAAATCTCAATATCTTTATCAACTCCACTAGAACTATATCCCGTTAATGCAGATAGAAGAATATCATTTCCTCCTATATGAGTATTATCATCTTTAACCTCTATAATTGAATAGCTTTTATATATATTTGGAGTGTAGTAAAGATAAATAGATGTAAGAAGAAGAGAGAATGTAATAATTGATACAATATACCATTTATAACATTTTATTATGTAGTAGTACCCTTTATTTGTATTTGCATTCATAATATATAACCTTATAATAAATTAATTTATTATAACATATATAAATATATACACACATAAATTGTTTAATAAAATAGCTCAGACATAAGTTGTCTGAACCTGTAAAAACTATTTTTTACTATCTCTTTCTCTTTTCTTTTTAATTAAATCAAGTTTCATCTCATTTAAAAGTCTTTGCTCCGTTTATAACTATCACTCTCTCCTACAATAACTATAGCTCCATCTGTTGTTCTTGTAATGCCGTGGGCTATATCATTCTCTCTTCCACCATAGAGTTTTGACCAAATTAAAGAACCTTTACTATTTAGTGCAATTTTTTATCATAAGTTTTCCTCTGTTTTTCTTATGATTATACACCATAAGATTTATTTTTAAGATGATTTATGGTTATTTCCATAATTTTCTATTATAATATAAAAGTTATGTTACTTATATATTGAAGAGTATAATACATTTTAGTTACTTATTCTCTCCAAAACTAAATTTTACTTAGAAATCTTTACAGTAAGATAGTTAACAGCAATAGATATATCTATTAGCATATCACTCTTTTTATGTAGTGAGTTATAATATTCAAAATCAAACTCTATCTCTTGTAGATATTTATCTAATGCTGTATCTATAGACTCATCTTTTCTTTTAAAATCTAATAAATCTTTTGTTACCTTTGATGTAAGTGAGCGAACAATAGTATCTAGTTGACTCTTTATCATAATATCACTAACTCTTGATACCTCCATCTCCTCTAGCGTTGTTACAAAATCTACTATTTTTAACTTTTTACTTATAGAGAAAAATGCCTCTATTACCTCTTTAAATGTATGAGTTGAGCTAAATTCTATTTTTAGTATTTCAGCTATAAATTTAATATGTTTAATAATATTTAAAAATAGAGCTATCTCTTTATCTAACTGTTTATACTCTATAGAGTTATCTACTACTCTCTCTTTTAAAACTTTATCAATAATATTTTTATATGATAGTATAGTTCCAAAGTTTAACTCCTCTTTATTTATCTCTATCATTGAGTTTAAAGTATAGGCTATAGAGTTTTCTATCATAATAAATGTCTTATACTGTTTCTCAATACAGAGTTTAAAATCACTTTTAAATAGAAGTTTTCTAATATGAGTTGCATCAAATAGTCTGTTTAAAATTAAGTATGATTTGATTTTAAGTAAAAACTTATTACAACCCAATTTATTATAATCTGATATAAAAGTAGCACCTGTTGCATTTATAATTTTATTTGAAATTATTGTAGCTATTATCTCTTTTCTTAATGGGTGGAGTGCTATTTTATCTTCATATAGAGCTAAGATTGCTTTGGGAAAATATTTATGTAGATAATAATCAAATGCTTTATTATCTAACATATCAGACTCTAATAGAAGTTTTTGAATAAATATTTTAGAGTATAGTATTAAAATACTTAACATTGGTCTTATTATCTTTCCATTATAAACCTCTAGTGTTTTTAATTGGAATGTTCTTTTATCAAAAAACTCTAAATTTTCAGATAAAATATTTACACTATCTTCAAATAAATCAAAACTATCTTTTGAGCGTTCTTCATCTAATGATATAGCTAAGGCTTGTCTATAGTTAGTATTTAATACCCTCTCTACAACAAAAGGTGTTGACTCTTTTAGTAGATTATGGTCAGGATTTAATACACCTCTCTCTTCTAAAAGGTTAAAAAATATTTTAAAGTTTACCTCATGGTCACTTGTATCAACACCTGCTGAGTTATCAATAGAGTCTAGGTTTATCTTTCCACCATTTAGTGCATACTCCATTCTAGCTTTTTGAGTAACCGAAAGATTTGCTCCCTCACAAATACTATAAGCTCTTACATCACTAGCATCAATTCGTACAAACTCATTCTCTTTATCTCCAATCTCTAGGTTACTCTCTTCTGTACTCTTAATATAAGTACCAATTCCACCCATATAGAGCATATCAACATTTAAACTTAAGACTCTTCTTGCTAACTCATCTGCTCCAATAGTATCGTCGTGATAATCTAATAACTCTTTTATTTCAGAAGATAACTCTATTGATTTATTATTTCTTGAAAATACTCCACCACCTTTTGAGAACTTTTTATACTCACTCCAGTGGCTATTTTTAGCCTCAAAAAGTCTTTTTCTCTCTTTATATGAAATAAGTGGGTCTGGATTTGGGTCTATAAATATATCTTTTTCAGATATAGCACCAAGCACTTTAAAGTGTTTGCTATCTATCATTCCATTTCCAAATACATCTCCACCCATTGAACCAACACCAACTACAGTTATTGGCTCTTTATAAAAATTAACCCCTTTTTCTATAAAAAATCTATGAGTTGCTTTTAATGCACCTTTGGCTGTAATTCCTAATCTTTTATGGTGATACCCATTATTTCCTCCACTAGCAAATGAGTCCTTTAACCAAAAACCTCTTTTTATGGCTATCTCATTTGCTATATCACTCATAGATGCAGTTCCTTTGTCAGCTGCTACCACAAAATAAGCATCTTTTTTATCATAAGCTATTACTCTATTATCTTTTAGCGTTCCATCTTCATTATCAACTAAATCTAATAATCCATCTATATATGATGTATAACACTCTGTAAACTTCTCCATTGTAATATTTTGAGACTCTCTTATAATAAAACCACCCTTAGAGCCATTTGGAACAATTACAGCATTTTTTGCCTCTTGTGCTGTCATCAGGGATTTTACCTCTTCTCTATAGTCACTATATCTATCTGACCATCTAAGTCCACCTCTACAGACATACCCTGTTCTTAAATGTACCCCTGCTATATCTTTAGAGAATACAAACGCTTCAATATTTGGTTGTGTACCTTTTAGAAGATGTTTAATATTTTTTGTCTCAATTTTAAAGGCTATAGTCTCTTTTTTTAGATAGTAGTTTGTTCTAACAATATTATCTAATATTAAAAGAAGCATCTTTGCCATTTTATCATCATTAATATTTTCAATATCTCTTAATGAACCTAAAAGTTTAGCTCTACTCTCTTTTACTTTAGAGTCTCTATTTTTTATAGTTGGGTCAAATTTGGCTTTAAAATACTCTAATGAGTGTTTTGTAAATTGAATATAATTTGTTATAAGTCTATTAATAATACTTGTAACACTATATTCGGGATTTAATTGGTCTTGATATTCTGCTAATGCTCTAAATAGCTCTATCTCTCTTAATGAAAAATCAACTCTATAAGCTAATCCTAATAGTTTACACTTATTTGACATTTGACCACTTAATGATTGAGCTATAACACTTTTAATATGTTTACTATTTTTACTAATTAATTTACTATCTATATTTAAAAGGGTAAATTTTGCTACAAAAATATCATCTATATTAAAAGCAACCTGTTTTTCTATCTCAAACCCTATAGAGTCTAATATTGGATATAGTTTTGATAAAATCAGTTTTTTATTTGAATAAAATTTAATAATACTATTATCAACTATATCAACAAATACATCTTCTGATTTTAGAAACTTTTTAATTTCATTATCTATTACTAACTCATTATCATCTACTAATTTTATATATTCTTTACTATTTTTTCTTTTTGTCATGTAATTTTAATTCCTAAGTTTTTTCTTAATAAATATATTTATGAAATTATAACCAAGTATCGATATAATATCGTCTTAATTTTAATAAACAAGGAATAAATAGAAATGTTTGGAAAGAAAACAAAACGATACGATATACCTCAAGATATTATGGATACATATCAATATGCAAAGTTTACAACAAGTAAAGGTGTAATTTGGGTAAAGTTATATCCAGAAGATGCTCCAAATACTGTAGCTAATTTTGCACATTTAGCAGGTGAAGGATTTTATAATAATTTAAAGTTTCATAGAGTAATACCTGGATTTATGGCTCAAGGTGGTTGTCCACATTCAGGACCAAATGGAAACCCAGCAAGAGCTGGAACTGGTGGACCAGATTGGGCTATTGATTGTGAAACTGATACAAGTTTAAAACCACATAGAAGAGGAACTCTATCTATGGCACATGCTGGACCTAATACTGGTGGAAGTCAATTTTTTATAACTTTTGTACCAACTCCACATCTTGATGGTGTTCATACAGTTTTTGGTGCAATAGAAGAAGATGATAGTGAAAGTTTTGCTGTATTAGATAGCATTGAACAAAATGATGATATTATCTCTATTGAGGTTTTAGCAGAAAAAAAATAGTAATAAAACCTCTTTTCTTAGAGGTTTATAAATTTTATAATAAAAAAATTTGTTAAATAGTGATTGTTTATGTTACAATAAGTCAAAAATTAAAGAAGGCTTATAATGAAATTCAAAAAGATATTAAATCCAGCTCTATATATTATGAACTTATTATCTTTTAAATCTAAAATTATAGCTTCAATATCAATACTATTTATACTTCTAGTTTTTCCATCTCATACAATATTTTTAAATCATTACAATCAAAATAGTATATATAAACAGCAACTTGTGGGCTTAGAGTATATTAAAATAATACATAAAGTTATACAAACAATACAGACACATAGAGCCGATACCAATAGCTATTTAAGTGGAAATCAAAATAAAAAAGATGATATAATAGATGATGAAGATTTATTAGATTTAAAAATTAAATCTCTACATGATTATGACTCATCTGAACTAAATGTATTAAGTTCAAATCAAAATTTTGCAAAAGCATTAAGTGAGTATGAGCTTATTAAATTTAATAAAATTAATAAAGATAGTAATCCAGAAAATATTTTTAAAGCACACAATCATATTATAACTCTACTTCAAGATACAATATTTGATATATCTAATCTTACTAAATTTAGTTTAAGTAAGGACTTACGAATAAACTATTTAGCAGATATGCTTCAAGATAAACTTTTAGGCATATATGAACACTCTGGGCAACTTCAAAGTTTATCTACAACAGTTTTAACCCAAAAGAGTATGATACAAGAGCAAAAAAAGATACTCTATTCACTATCAACTGAACTTGCTAGTTTAAAATCTGATTTAGTTGATAATAAGATATTAACTAAACTTAGTAACTATCAAGCAATTCAAAACCAAACAACAGAAGTTGCTGATAAATTAAAAAAGATACTTATTGTTATAGATAATAATATTATATTAAATCAAAATCTATCTTATGATGTTCACGCATTTTCTAAAAAAATAGAAGAGGCTATGTATGCACAAGAAGATTTATATAATATCTTTGCATATACATATAAAGATACTATTAAAGAGTTAAGAGATAACTCAAAAAGAGAACTTTGGTATCTTATTATAGGATTTTTAGCAATAATTTTACTCTCTTTATATATTTTTATAGCTTTTTATCTCTCAATTACAGGAAATTTAAAAAAACTGCAAACTGCATCAGAGATGATTTCAGCAGGAAAAATGGATATTCATCTAAAAGTTAGAAAAAGAGATGAAATTGGAGATGCACTTTTAGCCTTTAATACAATGAGTGATAATTTAAATAAAAATATCTCTTTTCTTGATGGATATAAAAGAGCCATAGATAAAAGTAGCATTGTCTCTAAAACTGATTTAAGAGGAATTATTACTTATGCAAATGATATGTTTTGTGAAGTATCTGGATATAGTAGAGAGGAGTTAATAGGAAGTTCCCATAATATTGTAAGACACCCTGATGTACCTAAAGAGGCATTTCGGGAGATGTGGGATACTATTGAAAATAAAAAAATTTGGAAAGGTGTTGTTAAAAATAGAAAAAAAGATGGTTCAAGCTATATTGTAAATGCTACTATTATTCCTATTTTAGATAATAGAGGTGAAATAATAGAGTATGTAGCAGTAAGACACGATATAACAGAGCTTGAAAAAAGTAAAGAGGAGATTAAGAAACAGAGAATTGACCTATTAACAGGTTTACCTAATAGAAATCAACTTTTAGAAGATTTACTTACAGCTGTAAAACCTATAATATTTTATCTAAATATTGATAACTTCTCTGGATTTAATGATTTTTATGGAAAAGATATAAGTGATAATACTTTAATTTCTCTATCTAATGTCTTAAAAGATATAAAAGATAAAAATAGATTTAGACTATATAAACTAGAAGCAGACCAATTTATACTTCTTTTTGAAGAGGGGTATTTATCTAAAGATAATCTTCAATTCTTTTTTGAAGAGTTTATTGAAAGTACTGAAAGAGATTTAGAGATACGAAATAGAATTAGTGTATCTGTAACAGGAGGAGTTGCTACATATTATGCGAGTGAAGATTATCAAAAATTAATTCTTTATAGTAATATAGCAAGAAAAAAAGCTCAATTTGAACATAAAAAATTTCTAATATTTCATCATAGTATGAGAAAAAATGAGGATTATGCCCATAATATAGAGTGGATTAAAAGAATAAAAGAGGCAATAGAAGAGGATAGAATAGTATGTTACTATCAACCAATATTTGATAATATTACACAAAAAGTCAATAAGTATGAGTCTCTAGTTAGAATAATAGATAGAGATGGTCAACCAATTTCACCATTTTTCTTTTTGGAAATAGCAAAAAAGGCAAAGTTATATGAACAGATAAGTAAAATTATTATAGATAAAACTCTAAATACCTTTAAAGATGTTCCACATATTGAGTTCTCTTTAAATCTTACAGTTGATGATATTTTATCAGAAAAAATAACAAATTATATCTATCAACGGTTAGAGAGTTACCCAAATCCTAGTAGAGTGGTGTTTGAAATTACAGAATCTCAAGAAGTTTCTGATTATCAGATAATTAATAAGTTTATTAAATATGTAAGAGAGTATAATGTCAAAATTGCTATTGATGACTTTGGAAGTGGATATGCAAACTTTGAACATATTTTAAATATTGATGCTGATTATATTAAAATAGATGGCTCTTTAATTAAAAATATAGATACCGATAGAAACGCCTATATAATAACAGAAGCAATTATAAACTTCTCCAAAAAATTGGGTCGTAAAACTATAGCTGAATTTATTCATAATAAGGCAATATATAATATTGTAAAAGAGTTAGGAGCTGATTATTCACAAGGATTTTATTTAGGAGTTCCTGCAAAAAATATACAGTAAGCGTTATTTTTTATTGAAATCAGATTTCTATAATCTGCAATAAAATAATGCAAAACTAAAACAAACAACTTAATGAAAAAAATTCAATTTTTTTATTAAAAAGCTCTTTTTTTAATTTTCCTAGCAAAAATCTATGCTATACTTACTTAAAGTTTAAAATAAAAATTAGTTTTTATTTAAATAAATATTTAAATATAGATGGAGACACTATGAAAAAATTATTTTCAGCAATAAGAGTAATTACTCTTTTATCCTTTATCTTAACACCAATATTTGCAGGTAATATACCAGAGGCAAAACCATCTCTAAATAAGGTCTATAGAACAGGTAAAATATCTGATTCTTACCACTTTTTACTACTAGATGGAAATAAATTTTATTATATAAACACTAATAAAACCAATAAACTAACACCTAACGAAATTAAATCTCCAAAGATTTTAGATTTACTAAAGAGTAAACAATCATGGGGACAAGCATTCTCTTCAAAGGGTCAATATATTAATAAAAACGGTAAACTTTTTACTAAAAGATATTTAGATAGAATAAAAGTTTTATCTTCTAAAAAAATTAAATATCTAAATAAAACCTTTACTATTCAGTAAGCAAATCTAAAATAACATTAAAGGTTTTACCTATAGAGTCTATCTTAACTCTTTCATTAATAGAGTGAGGATAAATAATAGTAGGTCCAATAGAAGCAAACTTCATATTAGGATATTTTTTAGAAATTACCCCACACTCTAAACCAGCATGTATAGCCTTATATTCACTTTTACCAAATACTTTTTTCATACTTTTAGAAATAGTATTAGTAAAACTATTAGTTTGTGGTTTCCATGCTGGATATTTAAATTCACTATAAACCTTAAATCCATATCTACTAAATAGTTCTATATTCTCTTTACATATCTTATCTAAACTGCTATCACTCATAGCCCTAGCAGTAGCATCTATAGTTATATTTCCATTTTTAAACTCAATAATTGCTAAATTAATACTACTTTCTGGAAGGTTAAACTCACTATTAAATGAATTAACTCCATCTTTAAACTCATTTAATAGATTTATAAATCTATCACTATTATAAACTATTAATTCATTATCTATTTGCTCTACTTTTACCATATCTCTATTTTCTAAAATATCTAAAGAGCTAATAAAAGCTGTAGCATTTGCAGGAATAGAGTTTCTTCTCTCTCCACCTTTAAATGAAGATATAAAAACTCTCTTATCTTTTAAATAGTTAGCTAAAACTTTAATAGCATTAGGAATACCCTTATCTATATCTACTCCAGAGTGTCCACCCTGTAGATTACTAACTGTAACTTTATAGTTATATTTTAAAGGTTTTACCTCTTCTACACTAAATTCAGCAACTAAATCAGCCCCACCTGCACAACCAATGCAAACTTCAGCCTCATCTTCAAAATCTATATTTAACATAGCACTACTATCTAACCTAAAATCTAAAGCAGATGCACCAATTAAACCTATCTCTTCATCAGAAGTAAATAAAAACTCTAACTCTTTACCTATATCCATTAAAAGCATCATTATAGCAATAGCAATACCATTATCAGCTCCTAAAGATGACTCTTTAGCCTGTAACCACCCATCTTTAATATATGTCTTGATATTAGGTGCTTTTCCCATACAAACCATATCATAATGGGCTTGAAGTGCAAGTTTTGGCTTACCTTTTTTAATTAAGATATTTTTAGCACTATCTACTTCTACACTATAACCTCTACTAATAGCAAACTCTTTTAAAAACTCTAAAAGTCTATTAGCATCTTTACTACAGTGAGGTATTTTAGTTAATTTTATAAAATAGTCTATAATCTGATTTTGCATTAATAATTTATTTATCTTCTCTTGGAATAAATTTACCACACCCTTTATCTGGTGTGCCTCCAAAACTTTTAACCTCTCTTGCTGTCTTATTTTCATAAATTACTGTTCTTTGACACTCTGGTGCTTTTACACATCTATCATTGCTACAACCTACATCTGCTGGTACTGACATTTTAATATCCTTTATTTTTTTTTGAAATAGTATCTAAATTAACCTAAATTAGCCCCAAAGCTACAACTATCTTCTATCTTTGCAACTCGTCCTGCATGTCGTCCACCCTCAAAAGGTGTATTACAAAATGCCTCTATCATACTCTCTATTACACCTTTTCCTACAACTCTCTCACCAAATGCTAAAATATTTGCATCATTATGCGCTCTACTCATAGAGGCTGTATAGGCATCGTGACAAAGGGCTGTTCTTATTCCAGCTACTTTATTTGCTGAAATAGAGATACCAATTCCTGTTCCACATATTAAAATACCAAAACTCCCCTTATCTTCAACTACTGCATTAGCACATTTTTTTGCAAAATCAGGATAATCAACTCTATCTGCACTACCTGGTCCTAAATCAATAATCTCATGACCTAACTCTCTTACTATCTCTTTTGTAAACTCTTTAACTGCATAACCTGCATGGTCTGTTGCTATATAAAATTTCATATATTTCCTTTAATATCTTGGTTTTTCATATTGTAGGCTATCTACAAATCGCCCTACTCTATCCCATCTAACCTTTTTACTTTTATTATCCCATGAAAAATATATAAACCATGGTTTACCAATAATTAGACTATATGGTACACTACCCCAAAAACGACTATCATTAGAGTTATCTCTATTATCTCCTATCATATAGAAGTGGTCTTTTTTAACCTTTTTATATAAAGCATTTACAGGCTGACCTTTTATTTCAAATGTTTCACCACCTAACTCTCTAGCATAAATTGGTGACATATCTATTCCATCATTGCTATAAAGATATGTTTTAATAAGAAGGTTAAATATATTTTCATGATGGTCAGGCTCATATTGAATACCTAAATATTTCTCTTTATATGGATTATCTACCCAAAGCTGTCCATAAAACTTTTTAATTTTATTAGAGGGGTAATTATCTTTTATATATTTATCTCCTTCATGAAAATGAATATATAGATGTTTATTTTGATATATAAGCTCATCTCCACCAACAGCTACACATCTTTTTACATAGTGTACTTTATGATTATTTGGATATAAAAATATAACTATATCTTCTCTTTTTGGTCTATCTCCCTCTATTAAGTGACCATTATTATTAAAATCTGGAACTAAAGGGATTTCAACCCATGGCAGTTTTGGAATAGGAGTACCATAAGCAAATTTTTCAGCAAATAGAAAATCTCCTATAAGCATTGTTCTTTTCATAGAACCTGATGGAATAACAAATGATTGAATTACAAAAAATATAAGAAAAAGTACAATTATAATTGTACCTGTCCAAGAGCTAGAAAATTTATGAAACCCTTTTAAGATTTTTTTCATTATTTAGTATCTCCAAACGCTTTTGTAGCTTTTAGTGTATTTGAGAGTAACATAGCAATAGTCATAGGTCCTACTCCACCTGGTACTGGGGTGATATATGAACACTTTTTACTAACATTATCAAAATCAACATCACCAACCAAAGAGCCATCTTCTAATCTATTTATTCCTATATCAATAACAATCGCTCCATCTTTTACCATATCCTCTTTTATTAAATTAGGAACTCCAACACCAACTATTATAATATCAGCTCTTTTAGAGTAAAATGCTAAATCTTTAGTATATATGTGAGTTACGGTTACTGTAGCATTTTTATTTAAAAGAAGTGATGCCATGGGTTTTCCTACAATATTACTAGCTCCAACTACTACAACATCTTTACCCTCTAACTCTATATTATACTCTTTAAACATCTCCATAACACCAAGTGGCGTACATGCTACAAAACTATCTAAATTTGTAACCATTCTTCCTACATTATAGGCATGAAATCCATCAACATCTTTTTTAGGGTCAATTACCTCTAAAATCTTATCTGTATCAATATGAGCTGGAAGTGGAAGTTGTACTAAAATACCGTGAATATGTGGATTATTATTCATCATAATTATAATCTGAATTATCTCATCTTGAGTAATAGACTCTGGCATTTTATGGGCAATAGAGTAAAACCCTACAGCTTTACAAGCTCTCTCTTTCATAGATACATAAGCGTGACTTGCAGGGTCATCACCAACAATTATAACAGCAAGTCCTGGGACAATATTTTTTTCTTTTTTAAGTTTCTCAACCTCTGCTTTTACAGAGCTTTGAACTTTTTTAGATAACGATTTTCCATCAATAAGTTGCATTATTTTCTCGTTTTGAATAAATTTTCGCTATTATATCAAAAAATCTTTTATTAAGAGGTATTTCATATTGTGAGACTTATACTACTTTTGTTACCAATTTTTCTTTTATCTAATGAAAATAACAGAACAGAGAGCTTTCTATCTGATATTGAGTATGGGGAAATGTTATATAATAATCCAAGAGGAATACCATGTAGTAAATGTCATGGAAAACAAGGAAAAGGTGGTCATAAGATTGCTAAATATTATGATAAATATAGCAATCCAAAAATCTTAAAAGGTGCAGATATTACAAAATATACTCTAAAAGAGTTAGAAGCTAGTCTCTCAAATAGATTTAGAGATAAAAAGAACCATAGAGTAAGACATAAAATTATGCCAATATACTACTTAACTTATGAGGAGATTAGAGCTATATATCTATATTTAAAATCTGTTAAAAAAAAGAGTAAATATTAAATATCTCCTACCTATAATTTTCTCTTTTTAACCTCTCTAAAAAAGATATAACCCTTTGTTGATATATCTTATCATCTCCATTATATATACATCTTTGAAACTTCTCTAATTGAGATATATTAATCTTTTGTGCAAATCGTTTTACCTCTTTTGTCTCTTTTTCAACCTGAAAAACAAGATGTTCAAAGTCTAAACCATTATTTGTAATAATTTTATTGAAATACTCTCTAACTGCTTCAACTAAAATCTCTGCTCTATCTTCATCATTATTATAGATTTCACAAGCTGTTTTATATAATAACTCCTCTTCACAAGGACTTATTTCTCTATTTACAGATACTATTAATGTTAATAACTTTGCTCTATACTCTAGTGAACTATTATGATATAATAGCAATTCTCTAAAAACCTTCTTAATTTTTCGCTGTAATTTTTTTATCATTAATATATTTTAACATATTAATTATAAAATATTAACTATGAAGTAGGTCATTTACGCATTTTATTGGCTCTTTTCCATTTAACATATTATATACCTCATCTGCAATAGGTAGATATATATCCTTTTTTTTAGCAATATTAAATAGTGCTTTTGTTGTTGGAATTCCTTCAGCTACCTCTCCTAACTCATTTAAAATAGTCTCTATGCTTTTGCGCTCTGCTAATCCTAATCCTACACGATAATTTCTTGATAATGTTGAACTAGCTGTTAAAAATAGGTCTCCTGCTCCCCCTAGAGATAAAAAGGTATCCACCTTTGCACCAAAATGTTCTCCAAATCTAGTCATCTCAACAAGTCCACGAGATATAAGAGAGGCTCTTGCATTATTTCCAAGCTCTAATCCATCACAAACTCCACTAGCAATTGCTATTACATTTTTATATGCACCTGCAACCTCTGCACCAATTACATCACTATCAATATAACCTTTTATATAATTTGGTAGGGCATTAGCATAAATTTTAGCTAACTCCATATTTTCTGAACTAATCTTTAAAGCTGTTGGAAGTGATTTTTGAACCTCCAAAGCAAAAGATGGACCAGATATAAAAGCTACCCTATCAAGTGAAACAAATTCACCATAAACCTCATTTAAAAAAGCTCCTGTTGAGGTCTCTATTCCTTTAGATGCTACTAAAATATTTTGTCCTCTATCAATAAATTTTTCAATAAGCCACTCTCTAATAGACTGGGCTGGAATTGCTATAACAATATATCTATAATCTAATGCCTCTTCTAAAGATACAAAATTCTCTATATCTTTTTTATGTCTTGAAGTTATAACTACACTATTTTTTTGACTAAAGGCGTGATAGAGTGCTTGACCCCACTTACCTGCACCTATAATTGCTATTTTCATATTTTATCCTTTTAAAAATTCTTTTATCTCATCTTCTTTAAGAGTTTTCACACCTAATTTAATAGCCTTATTATATTTACTACCTGCATTCTCTCCAAATATAAGATAATCTGTCTTTTTACTAACTGAACCACTAATCTTAGCTCCTAACTCCTCTAATATATTTTTTATTTTCGTACGACTTTGGCTCATTGTTCCTGTTAAGACTATAGTTTTACCTTTAAAGATATTATCTTCTACTTCTTTTTTTAACTCTTGACTAGGATTTATAATATTAATAAGTTTTAAAACACTATCTCTATTTACACGCATAAACTCTAAAAATGAGTCTGCCATCTCTTCACCTATGCCATCTATTGCTATTAACTCATCTTTAGTTGCATTAGTAAAATTTAGACCAAACTCTAAAGCTATAGCACCACTTGCTACCTCTCCAATATGCTCTATTCCCATTGCATTTATAAGATTTTTTACTGGTTTTCCTTTTGTACTATCTATTGCATTTAAAAGTTTCTCTATTCTTCTACTCTTAAACCCCTCTAAATCTTCTAAATCCTCTACTTTTAGACTATATAGTCCTAAAATATCTTTTATCTTCCCCTCTTTTACTAAAATTTCAGCTATCTTAGAACCTAACCCATCAATTCCCATACACCCCTTTTTAGCAAAATGTATAATAGCATTAACTATTCTATCTGGACAGTTTAGATTTTGACACTTAATTAAAGTTCCCTCATCTAAAAGTTCACTTTGACAAGTTGGACATTTAGTTGGTCTCTCTATCTTTTTTTCACTCCCATCTCTTCTATCTTTTAAGACCTTAGTGATTTTAGGAATAACATCACCTGAACGAATTAAAATTACACTATCACCTACTTTTAAATCTTTTCTCTCAATCTCATCAAAATTGTGTAAAGTAACTCTTCTTACCATAGCCCCATCAATAGCCACAGCTTCAACTTCTGCTACAGGTGTAATGACTCCTGTTCTTCCAACTTGTAAAGTTACAGAGTTTATTTTTGTCACCTTTTCAATAGCAGGAAACTTATAGGCACACATCCACTTAGGGTACTTTTGAGTATATCCTAACTGCTCCTCTTTTTCTATATTATCAACTTTTATAACCATACCGTCCATCATAATAGAAATTTCATCTCTTTTAGAGATTAAAAACCTATAAAACTCTTCAATATCCTCTAAACTTTTACACTTTTCTATATATGGTGGTTTTAAAAATCCTAAACCATAAATAAATTCCATTTTTTCAGATAAATTAATATAGTCTAAACTATTCTCCCCTAAACCCCAAGGGTAAAAAGCTAATCTTCTTTTTGCAGTAGTAGCACTATCTAAAACTCTTAAACTTCCAGCCGAGGCATTTCTAGGATTGGCAAAAGCACTCTTTCCCTCTTTTATTCTCTCTATATTTATAATCTCAAAATCATCTTTTGGAATAACCACCTCACCACGAATTTCAATTAACTCTTTATAGTCTATCTTAAGAGGAACAGAGCGAATAGTTTTAACATTCTCAATAACCTCTTCACCAACCACTCCATTACCTCTTGTAATAGCACTAATTAACTCTCCATCTCTATAGAGCAAATTCATACTAGCCCCATCAAACTTTGGTTCACAGAAAAGTTCAACATCTCCTACATTTTTTATAACTCTCTCCAACCACTCTCTAACCTCGTCTTGGCTAAATACATCTTCCATACTCCACATTCTTTTAATATGTTTAGCCTTTTTAAACTCATCTCTAACAACACCACCTACCCTTTTAGTAGGAGAGCTACTATCTATATCATTAGGATTTAATCTCTCATAATCTAATATCTTATGATATAACTTATCATACTCTTCATCAGTTGCTATTGGGTCATCTTCTACATAGTAGGCGTAAGCCCATTTTTTTAATATCTCTATATTTTTTTTATAAGTTTCTCTATTCATAGTGGTATTTTAACATCAAAACTTAAAATAAAGTCCAAAAATAGTATAATCAAAATATGAAAAAAGAAGCTATCTATAAAAACCATATAGAAAAAACCATAAATTGCCCCCAATGTGGTCACCCACTTCCAATATATTTTAAATGGACAAAACTTGTAGAGTGTCCTGCTTGTAAATCTAGCATATTTTTAGAAGATGAGGGTGCAAAAGTTATTGGCAAAGCCTCAACCCTCTCTCCTGAACCATCACTATTAAATATTGGTGAGCCTATTATTATAGAAAAAAAAACATATCTACCACTAGGAAAAATAAGATATAGCTACGGAAGAGGATTTTGGGAAGAGTGGTTTTTAAAAGGTGAGAGTAATAGAGTATTTTGGTTAAGTATTGATGAGGGGGATTTTGCATTAGAGAAACCTATGAATATCCCTATACCTTTTAAAGATTTTAAATCTCTTAAGGTTGGAGATGAGTATGGAAAATATATAGTTACGGAAAAAGATAGTGCTAAGTGTGTAGGATTTGAGGGAGAGTTACCAAGAGAGGTTAGCGTAGGAGATACTTATGAGTATGTTCACCTCTCAAAAGGTGGGGCATCTTTAGTAACAGTTGAGTATAAAGATGGAGAGATGACAGTTTTTGTTGGAGAGTGGATTGACCCATTTAAGATTAAAACTACTACTCTTTTTTTAATTTTTCTATCTCTTCAATACTCAATCCTGTTGCATTTATAATTATATTTGCATCTAACCCCTGCATTAATAAATTTTTAGCTATTAAAATCTTTTCTTTCTTTTGTCCTTCTTTTTCACCTTGTTTTATACCTTTTTCTATTGCTTCTTCAATCTCTATCTCTTTAGTTATTGCATAACTTCTTTCATCTCTTCTTCTCTCTATATATCTCTCATATCTTAATCTATCTTTGCCTTTAAGTTGCATAATATCTAATGTCTCTTTTGCTTTATCTAACCCTTTAGCACTAAAATTGCTTTTTATCTCTTCATTTTTTAAAAAATATATCCACTCATCTAAACTATTTTTTGCAATATCATTAAATTTATTTACTTTTATAACAAAATATTCAGGATATAGTTCACTTACTTTTGTTTTTCCAAATCTATTTTGACT
Organism: Campylobacteraceae bacterium; assembly: GCA_027065385.1. GTDB lineage: Bacteria > Campylobacterota > Campylobacteria > Campylobacterales > Sulfurovaceae > UBA1140. Next base: position 27,591 of record JAMOOP010000136.1, read on the forward strand.
TCTAGTTGAAAGTTTTAGTGTATCATCTCTATTTATCCCTTTAAAGAGTGTCTTGCCATGATATAGATAATCATCGCCAACTCCTAAATCAAAATAGATAATATTTACACTAATTACTTTTACTATATTTCCATAGTCTGAACCAAGTTTTAAATGTTCAGTAACTGTTTTACTTACTCCATATAACATTCTTTGAAAATAGTCATATTGACTTGAAAATTGAATTTCAACTATAACTATCTCTCCATCACTATTTTTTAGCTTAATATCAACTCTATTAAATTTATCATTCTCTTTTTCTTGATTAGCTTCACTCTCTAATATCTCTTCTATTTTTAGATATTTTTTAGACTCTTCTTCCTCTATTTTATCATTCTCTTCTTTATAAATCAATTCTGTTAAGAAGCCCTCTAAAATTTCAAAATTTGATTTACTTCTAAGCAATCTTTTCATTGCCCAATCTAATGATATTAATCTATTCTCTGGCATTTTAAATCCTTTTTGATAGGGATTATATCATAACCCAAATACAACTCTTGTGTCGGTTCAATAGATAATGGGTTAAAAGTAATAGCATTTGATGAAAGATTTCAATACAACTCTTGTGTCGGTTCAATTAATTGTTCAGATACGAAATTATACATACTACAACAAATTTCAATACAACTCTTGTGTCGGTTCAATGTAAGAACGCACATATCAAAGTTGTGTAAAAAATACATTTCAATACAACTCTTGTGTCGGTTCAATTGTATATACTAATGCTACAATAGTAGGAGATAAATAATTTCAATACAACTCTTGTGTCGGTTCAATAGAGAGCGATGGTAGCTATAATTTTAGATTAAATGTTATTTCAATACAACTCTTGTGTCGGTTCAATTCTTGCACTTAGAGTTGTATTTTTATATGCTAGTGATTTCAATACAACTCTTGTGTCGGTTCAATCCTTACCCTGCTTACCTAATGCTTCTTGCATAGTCAATTTCAATACAACTCTTGTGTCGGTTCAATAATCCACACCAATATGAATAGCGTTTGTATCGTTGTGATTTCAATACAACTCTTGTGTCGGTTCAATATATCTAATATTATCTTTTTTAATCTTTTCGATATTCTATTTCAATACAACTCTTGTGTCGGTTCAATACGAGTATGATGAGTCAATTTCAGTTACCAATACTATTTCAATACAACTCTTGTGTCGGTTCAATGAACATCAAAAACTATACTAGATTTCCTGTAATTGTATTTCAATACAACTCTTGTGTCGGTTCAATAATATAAACAAGAAAGAGAGATATTAACTCTTTCTCTATTTCAATACAACTCTTGTGTCGGTTCAATACTCACAAACAAAAAGATTAATTTTTAGAGGTTTCTTATTTCAATACAACTCTTGTGTCGGTTCAATAATGCTTTTCGTGTTATTAGGACTACACTTTCTTTTGATTTCAATACAACTCTTGTGTCGGTTCAATAATACTTGACAAACTAATGGATATTAAAATTCAAAAATTTCAATACAACTCTTGTGTCGGTTCAATAGAATACCAAGAGAGAGGAAATCGCTCAGTGGATATTTCAATACAACTCTTGTGTCGGTTCAATCTGATATACTTGTTTTAGATGATATTGCAGGAGAATTTCAATACAACTCTTGTGTCGGTTCAATTCTCGAATTTAGTATAAAGCAGTCATTTAAAAAAGTATTTCGATACAACTCTTGTGTCGGTTCAATGCTGGAAAAATAGGCATTTCAAAAAAACACCATATAGACCAAAGCCCAAGATTTGGGGATTTGATTAATTTTTTCCAACTAAATTATAACTTAACAATAAATTGTTAAATAGCTTTTATAAACGCTATTATATCGGGCTTTTCTTAAGGTTTAGCTTAAAAAGAGGTTGGAAAAAAATAAAAATTCAAAAAAATATTCCAAATTTTTAAAAGCCCTAAATTTAGGGCTTTATAGACTATATAGAGATATTTATAATTTTATTATATCTATGCTATTTGCATTAAAATTTTCCAACCTCATTAATGATTTATTTTTACTCAAATGCCTATAAAAAGAGACTTTCGGAGGGCTTTTTATCTGTTCCTAAAATCTCCTCTTCAAATACATGCTTATTCTGAAGTTTAATAATAGATATAAAATCTAACTCCTCATCTAGTACCTTTTTTAACTCCTCTCTTAGTTTAATTAACTTTGAAGGGGTAATATTTCCCCTAAAAATAGACTTTTGGTGATGATGAAAATATTTTTTACAGACTTTAAAGACTTTGGTTACTCTGTTTTTTCCTGCTTTACTCTCTTGGTCTGCTATATCATACATAACTATGGCGTAATTGTAGTTATAATTTTTCAATATTTATCCTTTAATCACTATACTATCTTGTGTAATTTCGATAAGTCTATTTTTGCTTATAAACTCTACAATTTTTTCAATATTCTGACCAAAAATCTTTAAAAGCTGTCTATTAGTAATGTTTCCAGTAGATATATAAATTAACTTATAAGGCTTATTAGAAATAAGCAACGACTCAATAAAATCTAAATCTTTTGAAATCAAAACCCTCTTTTCATCTAATGAAATTTGATTTATCTCACTATCTTTGGTTCTATTTTGAGAAGATAAATCCAAAGTATGAATAGAGTCATACCGTTGTTTACCTTTCCAACTCAAAAATAGTGAAAGTTTTTTAGGAATGTTGTGCATCTACTATAAATTTAATCATGCTACATCAAGCTTGTAAATTGATTTAACTTCTGTCAATTTTGAAGCATACACTAATGAAGCTAAAATATCTTCTCGTTCCAAATCTTCATAATCTTCCAATATCCCCTCTATAGTCATACCACTACCTAAAAGTTGTAATATTAACTCCACAGGATAACGAAGCCCACGAATAGTGGGTTTCCCATGACATATTTCAGGTTCAAATGTTATTCTATCTAATAAATTTTGCATTATAAAACCTTTTATTTTTACTTTGTTAAGTATATCAAAATCATTAGAACTTATCCTTTAATTTAAATGGCACAAACTCTTTTTCCTCTAATAAAAACTTTATTAACTTATAGGCATCATACTTGATAACCTGAGTTCGATAAAAAAAGTGGGATAAGGAGATTAAAAGAGAAGTCGTTCTATAGTTTTAAACCACTAAAACAAAAAGAGACGACTAAAAAATGTTAACAAAAATATTCTGTGAAATAGATGA
>JAMOOP010000137.1 GCA_027065385.1 Campylobacteraceae bacterium
TCAAAAAAGAATCCATAAAATTTATTCTTGAAGACTATTACAGGGTTGCCTGACTATAAGTAATTTAAATAATTATTTATAGTTACAGCTAGAACATTGTTTATTTTGTGCTAGTTTTGGTGACTCTTGATAACAGATATATATTATTTTCATCTAATAATATTATTGAAGATATATTTTTAAGTTTTTATAGAAAGAGAGTCTTGGAGAATAAGACCCTCTATAAGTAAGTTTGGGAGAAAAAGTATTAAATATTGTAAGGAAACTTACTTAGCTTCAATTGACATACCAACAGTTGAACCTGTAACTTCACTTTTATTAACTAAGTTAAGGTTAACATTTTTATTTGCTTGTACTTTACTATCTTTAGCATCAATTTTCATACCAACTGTAGAGTCTTTAATTTTACTTTTATTAACTAAGTTAAGGTTAACATTTTTATTTGCTTGTACTTTACTACCTTCAGCTTTAATTTTCATACCAATTGTAGAGTTTTCAACTTTACTTTTATTAACCAAGTTTAAGTTTACATTTTTATTTGCTTGTACTTTACTTCCATCAGCCATTGCTGAAGTCATTCCTACAATTAAAAGTCCTGCTAGTGTTAATGTTAATTTTTTCATCTCTTATCCTTTATATTATATTTAAATCTATTTAGCTTCTATATCTAGTCCAACAGTTGAACCTGTAACTTCACTTTTATTAACTAAGTTAAGGTTAACATTTTTATTTGCTTGTACTTTACTTTCCTTAGCATCAATTTTCATACCAACAGTAGAGTCTTTAATTTTACTTTTATTAACTAAGTTAAGGTTAACATTTTTATTTGCTTGTACTTTACTACCTTCAGCTTTAATTTTCATACCAATTGTAGAATTTTCAACTTTACTTTTATTAACTAAGTTAAGGTTAACATTTTTGTTTGCTTGTACTTTACTTCCATCAGCCATTGCTGAAGTCATACCCACGATTAAAAGTCCTGCTAGTGTTAATGTTAATTTTCTCATTTTAAATCCTTTTGTTTGTTAAGATAAGTGAATTATAGTATAAAAAAGTGTTTAATAAGTGTCATTTGTTAAATAATAAAAAAAATATAGATATTAATTTGATTTATGATAAAATAAAATATGAACTTAAAAGCACTTTTTATTAAACACCTTTTAATTATTACTATAATATTTCCACTTCTTATTATAATATTCTATGGAGTGTCAACTTCACTTACATTAGAATATAAACATAGAAAATATGAACAATTAGAACTCAAAAGATATGAAGATGAGTTAAAAGATAAACATATAAACTTTTTTAAAGAGAAGGTAAAATATATAGACTCTTTTATTAACTTTTTATCATTAGAGAAAAATAGAGGAGCATCTTTAGAACTTACAGAGAGGATTTTACTATTTGTAGAGTCTTTAAAAAAATATGATAGTGGTTTTATATTTGTATTTAAACAAGATGGTACAGTTTTAAAACACCCTTGTGCTAGTAGGCTTATAGAATTAGTTGAATCTGATATGCAGATAAATAAAGATGCTTATAATATACTATATAAATTACTAAATGCCTCTAAATATAATCAATTTATAAACTATAAAGGTACAGACTGTATTAATGATAAACTTGTGAATAAAATAGCATTTGTTCACCATATTAAAGATACAGACCTATATGTAGTTATAAGTAAAAATGAGAAAGATATAGCAGAGTCTATAGAGGAAAAGAAGAAGATTTTAGAGAAGAAACTAAATGATGAATTAAAAGATATGATAAAACTATTACTTATTGTATGTTTAGTATCTATTATGTTTTCTTTATTTTTCTCAAAATTTATTAATATGCTTATTAAAGATTATGAAAAAGAGATTAAAAAAAGTCATGATATTATGTTTTCACAATCAAGACTAGCACAAGCAGGAGAGCTTCTTAGTATGATTTCTCATCAATGGAGACAACCTATTAGTAAAATTGCCTCAATTACATCTAATTTAAGATTTAAAATTATGTTAGGAGAAGAGATTGATAGAGACTATTTAGATAAGAAGTGTAATGAGATAGAAGATTATACGGAGTTTCTATCTGAGACTATAGATGATTTTAGAGAGTTTTATAAACCTAAAAAAGATAAAGATAAGGTATATATACAACCTTTAATTGAAAAATCACTTAGTTTTTTAGAAAATGAGATAAAGAAAAAAGATATAAATATTAAAAAAAGTTTTTCTAAAGATATTAAAATGTCTCTATATAAAAATGAGCTAATGCAGGTTATTATAAATATAGTACAAAATGCTATTGATTTTTCAAAAAATGGTGCATGTATCCATATTAAAACAGCATTAAAATCTAAGGAGTATATTATAACTATTACAGATGAAGCAGGTGGAATAAAAAAGGAAAATATTAATAAAATTTTTGATGCACATTTTTCTACAAAGAATAGTAAAAACTCTACCAATTTGGGTTTAGGTCTATATGTATCTAAAGTTATTATAGAACAACATTTTAATGGAAAATTAGAGGTACAGAGTAAGGGTAATAGTAGCAAATTTACAATAAGGTTAATAAGATGATAAATGAAAAGTATAAACTATTAAAAAATAAGACTGTTTTATATGTAGAAGATGATTTAACTTTACAGAAAAATATTGTAGAGACTCTAAGTCACTTTTTTGGTAAAGTTCTTATGGCTTCAGATGGAGATGATGCTTATGATATATATATAGCAAATCAGAATAAAATTGATTTAATTATTACCGATATTAATATGCCAAATACTGATGGAATTGCTTTTTCTAAATCTATTAGAGAGTATGATAGAAATTTACCAATTATTATTATTTCAGCCTATACAGATACAGACTATCTTCTTGATTCTATTGATTTAAATATTGTAAAATATATAACTAAACCATTTACTACAAAAAAAATTATTACACTACTTGATAAACTATTAGAACATTTTGAACTAAATAATAATATAGTAATAGATAAAAATATTAAATTAAATTATGAGAGTGGAGAGCTATTAATAACTAATCAAAAGATTAAATTAACTAAAAAAGAGACAATTTTTATGAAACTTTTAGCAGAAAATAGTATTGTAACTTATGATATGATGTATGAGTATATGTGGGATTATAATAAATCTCCAAGTGCCGATGCTATAAAGTCTTTTATACGAAAATTTAAAAAGAAACTGCCTTTTGATTTAGTCAAAAATAAACATAGTGTTGGTTATTATTTGGATATTTAGATAGAAAAGCTTAAGGTAAGAAAGAATTAAGTAAAATCCTCTCCTATTTTAACTATATTGAACCAATTAGCTACATTTAAATAGAGGAAATAACATGAAACAACAATATAAATCTTATCAAGAGAGTAAAGAATTTCTTATAGAGTGTGAAAAAAAATATCCTAATCTTATTAGTGTAACGAATATTGGCAGGAGTTGGGAAAACAGAGAGATACTTCTTGCTACTATCTCTTTGAATGTTGAGTATGCTAACTTAAAACCAGCCTTGCTATATACAGGTACAGTTCATGCTAGAGAGTGGATTGGAAATGAGTTAGCTATATCATTTATAGATTATCTACTTACCAATTATGAAAATAATCCAGAGATATTAAAAACACTCACTTATAATACTCTTTATATAGTTCCATGTCTAAATCCTGATGGCTTTGAATATAGCAGACAACACTTCTCTTTTTGGAGAAAAAATAGAAGAAAAAATGGTGATGGAACTTATGGAGTTGACCTTAATCGTAACTTCTCTGTTGGGTATCAAAAAAGTAAAAATACAAGTTCAAATGTATATAGTGGACCTCACCCATTTTCAGAACCAGAAACAAGAGCTATTAAAAATTTTGTAGATACTCATGATAATATTACTATTGCCCTAGATTATCACTCACAAGGAAATGTATTTTTTCCTGCCCATAAATTTAATCATGAAATGGAATTAGAGGGAACTGATTTAAATACTCTATGTGCTAATATGAACTATCATATTCATAAAATAACAGGAAGAAAATATGGTATTAATAGAGGAAAACCACCTACAAAATTAATTTCAGGAAGTGGAAGAGAGTATTACTATTCAAAAGGAATTATTGCTGTAGTTGTAGAGGTTGGAACTAGAAATATACCAGATTATATGCAAAATATGTCAGAGTCTATTAATGAAAATATTCCTGCACTTATTTATGCACTAGGTGAAGCTAGAAACTATAGTGATAACTCTCCTAAAAGGGTAAAAAATTTCCATTTAGTTAAATTTGACTCAAATAGCTGTAAATTAGCATGGGAATACCCAGAAGAGTCTAAAATATATTTTGAAATATATAGAAATTTAAATAATAAAAAAGCTTGTAACGACTCTTCATTAGTTGGTATTACATCTGGTAGAGAGTTTATTGATGAAAATTTACATAGTGGAACTATGTATTTTTACTATATAAGAGCGGTTCATAAACTTTTTGGTACAAAATCTCCAATTGCACCAAAAGTTAAATTTAAAACTCTACTTGAAAATTGTGAATTTTCAAGAACAATATTTCCTAAAAAATCTTCAGTTGGATATGTATCTGAAAAATCACCAGAGGCTAACTTTAGTCACTTTGGAGTTAACTCTCTTAAAGTGGGAGTAAGTGTTGCAAGAGGTATAAGTTATGGTGTTATTGAATTTGATTTAAGTTCTATTCCTAAAGATGCTATAGTAGTAGATGCTCATATATCTCTATATCCATTAAATAGAGTATCAGCAAAAATAGAAAAGTATGGTGAATGGTCTTTAGCTATTTTAGATAGTAAAACCATTGCAAACATTAGAGATTTTGAACAAGTACATAAAGCTAAAGTTTTAAAAACAGTAGGAGATAGTATTCCATCAGAGAGATTAACTCAAGGGATATGGAGTCATTGGATATTTAATGATTTTGAAAAAGAGCAACTTCAAAAACAGTTAAATAAAGGGAAAGTTATATTTAAATTAGCAGGTCCTACTAAACTACCAAAGGGAAGAGATTCTCAAATTATGGTTTTTGATTTAGGATATGGAAATCAAGGTGGAGGACTGCACTATAGACCATCTATAGATATAAAATACAGTGTTCCTCCAAAAGAGATTGCTATAGATGTATCAAACACTATGACAATATCTGAAGATGATATAGAACAAGATAAATTAGCTTGTGGTTTTGATAAAAATCATGAAAAAATTTATGGATTTATGTCTTTTGATTTATCAACTCTTCCGAACATTGATGAGATAGCTATAACTGATGCTTGGATAGAGATGAAAAATATATCTACTGTTAAAAAAGATGTTGATATTAGATACAATTTAGAGTTTATTGATTTAGAGGAGTTTTCATATCAAGATATTAAAAATAGAGAGAGAATTGAGTATATAGGTTATGAGGTAAGTTCAGCTGAACTTGGTCGAAAAAAAGAGCATGATTTTATATTTGACTCCTACTCTATACTTGCACTTGAAGATAAACAAAGAGCTGAAGAAGAAGCAAAATTTATTATTAGACCAACGAGTGTATTAACAAGAAAACATTTAATAAACTGGGCAAATAGTGGAAAAAATAGTGCTAAACTTAAAATTAAATATATAGATAAAAAGAGAAATCCACCACTTACACCTATAAATTTTACATCAACAATAGATAAAGGAATGGTAAAATTAACTTGGGATAAAGTTGAGAATAAAGAGTTGGTAGGTTATTTTGTTGTTAGAAACCGTTGGCATATACCTAGTAACCCTTTTGATGGAGTAAAACTTTATGCAGGAACAGATACATATACTTATGATACTTATGGTTCAACAAAATTAGATAAATATTATGCCGTATTTAGCTATGATAGTGTTCCAAATTATAGTAAAGGGGCTGTTATATCATGGGAACCTCCCCACCCTTCTAGTAAAACTAGATAGGATGAGGCTTCTTTTATGAGAAGTTTTATAAGAGTTAGATATATACTCTTAAGGGTTGGAACACAAACCCTCTACCTGCTATCTCTAAAATTAGAGAATTGCAGGATACGCTTTTTCTTAAAATATTTAATGCTCCGTTTACATCTGCATTTATTAATTTTCCAATAGAAGATTGAAATAACCCCCTTTTTACTCTTTTCCCCTTATAACTTATATGCTTTTTTATATCTTCCAATCCTAAAGCATCACATTTTGATGTATAACTCTCTTCTTGTTCTAATACCTCTATACCATTTTTTAAAGCTCTATATTTTATATATTCAAGTAGTTTTAAGTGTGGAATTGAGTAAAATTTTTCATTATTCTTTCTTCCCATATTACAATTTTGTTTCCAACCTCTATTATACCCTATAACTATCTTTTTAATTCCTTTTTCTATTGCAATACCTATAATGCCTTTTGCACTCTTATGTAAAAAGTTCTTAATGTAATTATCTCTTCTACTATACCTTGTGATAATTGTAGCTAAGTTATTAACTCCTAAATCTATTGCCATAATATCATCTGTTTTATAAGGGTTACTATTTTTAAAATCATTATATGTAAATGAAATTTTATAATCAAATTTATATGGCA
>JAMOOP010000138.1 GCA_027065385.1 Campylobacteraceae bacterium
ACATTTTTTAGTCGTCTCTTTTTGTTTTACTGGTTTAAAACTATAGAACGACTTCTCTTTTAATCTCCTTATCCCACTTTTTTTATCGAACTCAGGTTAATACATAATGGTGGTAGTGACCTTCATCTAAAATCAGGTTCAATTATTCGTTTAAGGGTGAATGGAGATTTACTTAAACTTGGGAATAAAATGATGACTCATGAGGAGTTAGATGGTATTGCACAAGCTATTTTAACTACTAAACAGTATAAAGAGTTGGTTGATAATAAAGAGTTAGATTGTACCTATGTTTTAGATGAAGATAACCGTTTTCGTGTTAACTTCTTTTATCAACTAGATGGATTAAGTGCTGTTTTAAGGATTATTCCTGTAAAAATATTAACAGTAGAACAGCTAGGACTTCCTGATGTTATTTCAGAACTTGCCGATTTGCATAGAGGTTTAGTTTTAGTAACTGGTGTTACGGGAAGTGGAAAATCAACAACTTTAGCTGCTATGATAGATAGAATAAATAGAAGTAAAAAGAAGCATATTATAACTGTTGAAGACCCTGTTGAGTTTGTTCACAGTGATAAAGAGTCATTAGTCTCTCAAAGAGGAATTGGACAAGACTCTCACTCTTTTTCTAATGCCTTAAGAGCTGCATTAAGAGAAGACCCAGATATTATATTAGTTGGAGAGATGAGGGATTTAGAGACTATTGAGATAGCACTTCACGCTGCAAATACTGGTCACTTAGTATTTTCAACACTTCACACACTAGATGCTAAAGAGACCATTAATAGAGTTATTGGTATGTTTCCACAAGCAGAGCAGAACCGTATTAGAATGACTTTAGCTTCTGTATTGGAAGGTGTTGTATCTCAAAGGTTGGTTAAGACTATTGATGGTGGAAGGGCTGCTGCTATTGAGATTATGAGAAGAACTGCAAGGGTTTCTGAACTTATTGCTGAAAATAGAGATTATGAACTACTTGATACTATTGAAGAGGGTAAAGAGATATATGGTTCACAATCATTTGACCAAGCACTACTTGATTTATATCATAATGGAAAGATAAGTGAAGAGGTTGTACTTGAAAATGCAACTAATCCATCTGATATGAAACTAAAACTCCAAGGGATTGGGGGAGATTTTGGAGATAGTAATTTAGATAAAAAGGTTTCAGAGGATATTTTTGATTTAAAAGATAGTGATGATGAGGATTAAAAGAGCTATTAAAATATCAAGTCTTATTTGAAAAGATAGAGCCTTTTTAATATCATTTTCTGTTATTTCACTTTTGCCTCTACCAAACCAAGCTTTCTTTTTAAGTTTTCCAAAGTAGTAGGTATCTCCACCAAGTTTTACCCCGATAGCTAATGCCATTGCTGAAATTGGTAGTCCTGCATTTGGGCTATCATGTTTTTTTCCATAACTATAAAAATTCAGTAGTGCCTCTTTACTACCCATTAATATAGCAATTAAAATAGCTGTAATTCTTGATGGAATATAGTTTACTATATCATCTAAAATAGCTGAAACTTTACCAAAATTTTCATACTTTTTATTTCTATATCCTACCATAGAGTCTAAAGTATTAATAGCCTTATATATAAAAGCACCCTCTATTCCAAATAGAAATAGATAAAAGAGAGGTGCTATAACTCCATCATTTAAATTTTCAGCATAAGTCTCAATTCCTGCTTTATTAATTTCAGATGGTGTTAAATTTTTAGTATCTCGACTAACTAAATATTTAATATTTTTAGGATTTTTTATAATATCATTAACAGCTTCATATAACATTTTAGAAGATATTGTAATAGATGCTATAATACTATATAAAAATATTTCAATATATATATTTCCCATATAATTTATATATATAGATACAAAATGAACAGTTATATATGTGAGCAAAATAAGAGAGAGCATTAAAATTGCTCCTTGATAGATACTATCTCTATAAAATCTATCTTCAAACCATATTATAAATTTACCCATATATACAACAGGGTGTTTCTTTGAGTTAAACTCTCCAAAAATTCTATCTATTAAATATGCAAATAGTCCTATTTTAAAAAACATTATATATTAGCCTTAATAATTTTAGATATTATACCAATTTAATTTATTAAATTAGGTGCTAAACTCTAATAAAAAAAGTGTATAATTTACGGTTTTTTAAAAAAAGGAAAAAGATGAACTTTGATTTAACCATAAATAAAATAGATACACTAGAAGCCAATTTAGAGCTTATTATAGTTGTAGATAAAAATTTAGACCATAGATTTGTAAAAGATAAAGATTTACTTGAAAAAGTAGGGTTTAAAGGTGAACAAGATGAGGTTTGCTTACTTATAGAAAGAGATAGATTATATGTTGGAATAGACTCTATTGGTAGTGTAACAACTAGAACAGCAATAGCAAGTGCAATTAGAGCATTAAAATCAACAACTTATAAGAGTTTAAAAATTGCTTCATATATGAACCACCCAAAATGCACAGCTGTAATTCGTGCTATGGTAGAGGGGTTTATATTAGGTTCTTATAGTTTTAATAAATATAAAAGTAATAAAACTAAACCTAATATTAAAGATATTTTAATCTCATTAGAAGATTATAGAGATTATGAACTTAATATTGAAGCTTGTGCTAATGCTTTAAATAGAGGTCAAATATTAGCAGAAGCTACCAATTTTACAAGAGATATTGTAAATACTACTCCTGATGATTGTTATCCTCAAATTATGGCAAATATTGCTAAAAAACTAGCAAAAGAGAATAAATTGGAGTGTAAAATCTTAAAACCAAAAGAGCTTAAAAAAGAGAAAATGGAAGCATTTTTAGCTGTTGCTCGTGCATCAAGACATAAACCAAGAGTTATTCATATATCTTATAAACCTAAAAATCCAATAGCAGTTGTATCTTTAATTGGAAAAGGTTTAACCTATGATAGTGGAGGACTTAGTCTAAAACCTGCTGATTTTATGGTTACTATGAAATCAGATAAAAGTGGAGGAAGTGCAGTTTTAGGTATTATGAAAAGTGTATCTGAAATGAATTTACCAATAGAAGTTCATGGATTTATAGGTGCAGTTGAAAATATGATAGGTGGAGATGCCTATAAACCTGATGATGTTTTAGTAGCTAAAAATGGTAAAACTATTGAGATTAGAAATACAGATGCAGAGGGAAGACTTGTTTTAGCAGATACTTTATGTTATGCTCAACAAGAGGTAAAAGCTGATTATATATTTGATTTTGCAACTTTAACAGGTGCTAGTGTAGTTGGAGTAGGGCATTACACCTCTTCTATTATGGGAAATAGTGATGAGGTAAAAGATAGAGTAATTAAAGGTGCAAAAATAGCAGGTGAGTTTGCTACTAAATTAGATTTTAACCGTTATCTTAAAAAGTCTCTAAAGAGTGAAATAGCTGATATTTGTAATATATCCAATACTAGATATGGTGGAGCAATTACAGCAGGTCAATTTTTAGAAGAGTTTATCGAAGAAGAGAATAAAGATAAGTGGGTTCATATAGATATAGCAGGCCCTGCATTTGTAGAGCATAGTTGGGGAGAGAATCCACATGGGGCAAGTGGAGCAGGTGTTAGACTTATGAGTAGAGTATTAGAGGGTTTAATTAGAGCAACAAAATAATGTTTAATATAAAATTAACAAGAAAGCACTATAAGGTGCTTTTTTATATAACAGCATTTGCAGTTTTTATTTTGGCAGTTATTCCAAATGATACTCTTAATGACTATATTGAAAATGCTGATAAGTGGAAACACTTTACAGCATTTTTTACCCTCTCTTATCTACTTAATCGTGCATCATCAACTATTGCACACCGTATAAGAAATATGATAGCACTACTTATCTTTGGTATATTTATAGAGCTTGTGCAGATATATTTAATATATAGAACCTCATCTATTTATGATATTTATGCTGATATGGTAGGTATTTTACTATTTCAACTGCTTCTTTCTCTTTGGAGATTTATAGCTGAAAAAAGAGAATAGTTTTACGCTATAATTTTATAAAAATAAGGAGAGATTGATGATAACACAATTAGAGTCAACTATTGTATATACACTTTTAGGATTAGGAGTTTTTATTATTGCTTTGGTAGTATTAGAGGTTATTACTAAGTTTTCTATTACTAAAAAGATAACACAAGAGGGAAATATTGCCCTAGCTATAGTTTTAGCTTCAATTATTGCTTCGCTTGGAATGATTATCTCATCGGCTATTAGATAGTGAAAAATAGTAAAGAGATAGCTCTTCTATTTGGCACTTTTCTAATTGCCATTAGTGGATTGGTTTATGAACTCTTAGAGGGAACACTATCATCTTATCTTTTAGGTGATAGTGTATATCATTTTTCATTAGTTATTGGTCTTTTTGTATCATCTATGGGGATTGGGGCTTGGTTGTCTCGTTTTGTAAATAAGAGTTTAGAAGATACTTTTATTAAACTTCAACTATCTATTTCACTTTTAGGTGGATTTTCTACACTTATACTATTTTTCTCATTTGCATATATTCGTAATTATGATGCTTTTTTATATCTTATTACTATCTCTCTAGGTTCAATGCTTGGTTTAGAGATACCTTTAATTATTAGAATATTAAAAGAGAGTTTCTCTTTAAAGAGTAATATATCTAATGTATTTACAGTTGATTATATTGGTGCTTTATTTGCGTCACTTCTTTTTCCTTTAGTTTTAGTTCCTAAATTAGGGCTTATGCAGACCTCTTTTCTATTTGGAATGATTAATCTCTTTGTTGGGTTTATGGCTTGGTATATTTTTCGTAATATATTAAGTAGAAGATATATTATATATTTTTTTGTAATTTTTCTAGCTTTAGTAGTGGGATTTATAAAATCAAATAGATTAACTTCCTTAATAGAGAGTAGTCTCTATAAAAATAGTATAATCTATTCAAAACAGACACCATATCAGAAACTAATTATAACCTCTTATAGAGGAAGATTTCAATTTTATATAAATGGGGCAATTCAATTTGATACTATAGATGAGTATAGGTATCATGAGTCTTTAGTTCACCCAATTATGATAAATGCTAAATATCATAACAATATTTTAGTAATAGGTGGAGGAGATGGTTTAGCTGTTAGAGAGATTTTAAAGTATAAAGATGTAAAAAAGATTACTCTTGTTGACCTAGACCCAGCAGTTACAACTCTTTTTAAAACACACCCACTACTTAACAGACTAAATAACCACTCCTTAGAAGATAAGAGAGTAAATATAGTAAATCAAGATGCGTGGAAGTTTATAGAAAAATCTAATGAGTTATATGATATTATAATTATAGATTTACCAGACCCAAATAGTATCTCTCTTAGTCGTCTATATAGTAAAACATTCTATTATCTTCTAAAAACTCATTTAAGTAGAGGTGGTGCAATGGTTACACAAGCCTCATCTCCACTCTATACAAGGGAAGCGTTTTGGTCAATAGCTAAAACTATAAAAAGTACAAATTTACATACACTACCATACCACACATACATTCCAACTTTTGGAGAGTGGGGTTTTATTATGGCTTCTAAATTTCCTATAAAATTTAATAGTCAAAAACTACCAAAAAATCTAAAATATATAGATAAAAATCTAATATCAAATATCTCTATTTTTCCCAAAGATATAGATAAAATAGAGGTAGAAGAGAATAGTTTAAGCCGACATAGATTGATTGAATACTATAACAGTGGTTGGAAAGTTTGGTATGAATAGAACTAAATATATGATATAATTAACTATCTTAAGGAAAAGGATATATCATGAAGCAAGGTCAAGCAGTATGTATTGGTGTTAATAACTTAAATCCTGAACATTATGGTACAAATGGAGAACTTGGTATCTGTGAAAAAGATGCTAATGATATGCATGAGTTACTTTTAGAAAA
This sequence comes from Campylobacteraceae bacterium, assembly GCA_027065385.1. Taxonomy (GTDB): domain Bacteria; phylum Campylobacterota; class Campylobacteria; order Campylobacterales; family Sulfurovaceae; genus UBA1140. The sequence continues at coordinate 5,931 of JAMOOP010000138.1, forward strand.
CGGTTTTGTATCAATAAAGCTTACAACAAAAGAGGCAACAAGAGAGAGTGTAAAATCTGCTATTTTAGACTCTGCTAAAACTCTTAAAAAGGGTGATATTATGGTTATTTACTACTCTGGTCATGGGGGAAAAGTTCCTAATGTAAGGAGTGAGTATGATTTTGAGTATGATAATATTGACGAGACTTGGTGTTTATGGGACGCACAACTTATTGATGATGAGCTAAGAAATCTATGGGCTAGTTTTGAAGAGGGTGTTAGAATTTTACTTCTTTCTGATAGTTGTCATAGTGGAAGTATAGCAAAAGCTCCAATTTCACCTAAGCTAGAAGAGGAAGATAAAAGAGAAGATGAGAGTGAGTTTGTAAAAAGAAAATGTATTACAGATAAAGTAGCAGAAGATACATTTACTAGAAATGAGAAATTTTATGTAGATTTGGCAAATGAGATAAATGCACTATCTATTACAAAAGAGCCTGTAAAGGCTACTGTAAAACAGATTTCAGGTTGTGAAGATAGTGAATACTCTTATACGGGAGAGACAAATAGTGCATTTACACAAGCTCTAAAGTTTGTTTGGGACGATGGATATTTTGAGGGTGATTATAGAAAATTTTATAAAGATATAAGAGAAAATTTAGTCAATCAACACCCAGTTTTATTAGAGTTTGGAGAAAAAAATAGGGAGTTTGATAAAGAGAAGCCATTTACAATTTAAGTAGCATAGCTACTTAAATTTCACCTCGTGCTAAAGCTCTAATTTCTGCTTGTATTTTTTCCATCTCTAATCTTTCCCTCTCTCTTTGTAGATTAAAAATCTCTTCATCTCTTCTATGTCCTTTCATTGAGTAGAAGGTAGATATTATAAAACCTAAAAAAGATAACATTGATGTTATAAGAGAAGTTAAGAGTATAAAGTTATCATTACTACTTTCAAGATTTGTCTCAATAGAAACAGATGGCATAGATGGTTTTTGAGTCATTTGTGTTTTTTTATCTATATAATGAGGTTTTGGACTATTTTCAACTGTTGTAGGATAGAACTTAAAAAATATAAAAACAGATAGAGAGACAATAAAGAGTAGAGCAAAAAACTTTTTTATACTCATGCAAATTCCTTTTTGACAAATATTATAACAGAAGTTATCACTATTCAATATTATAATTTTAAGTTAATATCCTCTATTAATTTAAAGTAAGCTTTCTCCATTGCATCTAGCATATATTCAATACTTTTACCTTTAATTATCTCTTTGGTATTAAAAAGATAGCTTAAATTTTCTTTTTTATTTTTATCTAAAATATTATAATTAGCTTCAAGTGTAACTATATTTTTATATGCTATAAATTTAGTAATAGTAATTGATATTTTCTTATCAATATGGTCCATATTTGACCATGGATATGGGTATATATTTGGATTATTTAAAGATTTTTGAAGATAAGAGATAACTACTCTTGTTAGGTGTTTATCTATATCTCCAATCCAATTTGCATCATCTATCTTTACTAAATGGTAAGGATTTTTCTTCTTATATATAGGAGAGTCCATAAGATAACTAGGGAGTTCTACTCTCTCTACAGCTATAAATTCTCCACTGCTCTTTGTACCTCTTTTAATATTGGTTGTATCTCCTATTGTATATAGCTGTTTAGAGCTACATGCTCCAAAAAAGAGTGCTATAAGTGTGGTTAAAAGTATCTTTTTCACTATTTATCTCCTACTACAAGTGCATTTGCTTTTCTCTCTAACATCTTATTTGTCTTATCAAATGATTTCGATGCTTCTGATATTGCTTTTAATGTGACCGATATTTGGTCAGCAAATTTAGAGTCTCCTCCATACTCTCTAGTTAATCTTTGAACCTCTATAAGAGTTAATTCTAGCTCATTAAGAGAGTTATTTATGCTTGTTGGTAACATATTTAAATCACTATTTGATGTAAACTTATTTAAATTATTGACAGTTTTATTAAAGTTCTTAACTATTTTATTTAAGTTTTTAACCGTTTTATCTAAATTCTTAACCAAAGAGTTAACAGGTTTTCTATTTTCATTTATTAGATTTGTTGCTGATTTTAGTACCCCTTCTAAAGGAAGATTTTTAAGTTTAACTATGAGTCTATTTATACTTTTCATTATATCATTTGGACTCATATATTTAACAGTTGGTATTACAAAGTAGTCTCCATCTTTCTCTAAAGAGGATAATTTTTTATTATCAAAAAAGAGTTCAATAAATCCTGTTCCAACTATAGGTATGGTTGAAGAGATTTTAGCCTTTAACCCTTTAATATTCCCATTTTCATTAAAAGCATCTGTATGAATAAGAGCATACACCTCACTCTCTATCTTTTTACTCTTTTTGGAGTATCTACTTTTTATATCTGTAATATATCCTACTTGAAAGTTTTTAAACTCAATAGGGCTACCTATTTGAAGTTTTGCAATAGGCTCTTTAAATACCAATTTATAGAAAAAATCACTGCTAGAGCCTAACTGTTTTAGTTTCATTTGTGCTAAATTTTTATATAGTGGAAATATTTTATCATTTTTTAGGGTATTATTTTTATCTAATGAGTTTATGGGTGTATATATAGATATTCCACCATGAATTATTTGAGAAAATGGAGCTGTTGTTATATCTAAATTTCTATTTGAAAAGTCTATATTAAAGTTACTTTTTGCATAAAATTTACTACTACTATTAATAAATTTTACATACTCCTCTTCTACAAAAATAGTAAAATTAACATGAGTTCCATCAGGAGAGATAGCCACTCTTTCAACTCTTCCAATCTCCATCATACGATAATATATAATCCCTTTTTCAGATACATTATAACTCTCTGGAGCAGATAGAACAAAATAGACACCCTTAGCATTATCATCAATATATGGGTGTTCTAAACCTATATAGTTTCGTTTTATTGGAGCTGTTTTATCTTTTTTACTGTGTAGTTCAATATAAGAACCACTTACAATAGTATCAAGTCCTGATATTCCTTGAGAGCCAACATCTGGGTGAACTATCCAAAATTTAGCATTTTTATTTAGATAATCATCTACCTCTCTATTCATTCTAGCCTTAATAATAACACCTTCACCATCTTTAGATAGAGAGATTTGCTTAACTACACCAACTGTTACATCACGCATCTTTATAGGACTTTGATTTTCAACAAGTCCTGCATTAGATTTAAAAGTAATTATTACTTTTGAACCAATCTTTATATAATATTGATACCCAAGCCACAAAGCAATAATTAGGGCAATAAATGGTACAAGCCAAATAGTTGTTAAAATCCTCACTCCTCTTGACTCTTTTACTCTTGGTGCATTGTATTTTTTCATAATAAATTTTCCTCCTTTTATCTCTTTATTAACCTAGTATCAAATGACAAAGCTGAAAGCATAGTAAAAAATACCATAAGAGCAAAAGCCGTAGCTCCCATTCCAGGTATTATCTCTACAGCCGAGAAGTGAATTAATACAGACAATATAGATACCACAAAAACATCTACCATTGACCACGAGCCAATTACTTCAGTAATATAAAAGAGTTTATGTTTATCTACTATTGATGACTTGACATTATACTTTGTTGAGATAAGAAGATAGATAATAAATATAAATTTTAAAATAGGAACAAAGACCGAAGCAAACAGAATAATAAGAGCCACAGGATAAGACCCAGCCTCCCAAAGGTGCATAACCCCACCAAGAATAGTACTCTCATTAACCACTCCAAACTTTTTTGTAACAAGTATAGGGTAAACATTAGCAGGAATATATAAGATAATAGCAGTTATTAAAAAAGCTAAAGTTTTATGGAAACTTATATTTTTATAGGTGTGTATTTTTTCGTTACATCTTCTACATCTAACCTCACCACCTTTATCTATATTGGTAGCTTCGCATATATGGCATCTTATTAATTTATTTTTTAGCATGGTTTTTTAGTCCTTAGTTTTATTAAATTTATATTTTTCTCCTTTATTTAGATTTAATAAAATATTATCATTTATTTCTAATTTTATTTTGATATTCCAATCCATCAACCTCTTTAAAGCTATCTACTTTAAAAGAGGAAAAATCTAATCCCTCTTGTTCTGATGATTGAACTAAAGATTTGAATTTTTCTTTACTGTGTGAAATTATTTTTAATCCCTCGCTTTTAAAAGCATTTAAGAGCCACAATATTTTTTCAAATAGTTGTTCGTTTGGTATCTCTATTGTTAATTGCATTTTATGTCCTTTATTTTTGTTCTTTAATATATAAATAGTTTTTTACCTAAGTTTTCTAAGCCAATTCTGCCTTCTCCTATGCCTGAGCAGAAGTCTAAGAAATATATATTTTGCATTATTTAAAAATATTTTTTCTATGATATTCCAAATAGTTTTTGTGTTCATTCTCAATATCTATTTTCATTTTTTTATTTAAACCTAATATTTCAATATCTTTTAGTTGTTCAGAAATTAAAATAGTACCATTATCATTAAATGATATATATCCTCTATCAAATAGTTTATCTAAATTAGGTATCAATAATAATCCATTATAAACATCTAATTTTTCCATATTACTAGAGTCTTTCCATGGCTTTATGTGTGAAGCAATTAATAATCCTTTATTTTCATATCCTGTTACAGAACATCCATTCCAATAGTTAATAAGTTCTTCTCTATATTTACTTTGACCTATTCTTAATTTTATTAATGTTTCTATTTCTGTTTCGGTTAGTTCTTTTTTATTTTCTATATTTTTACACTCTATAATGGTTTTAAATTTATCTAAAAAATTAAAAACTTTGTCAATCAAATAATTATCTTTTTGAATAAGTTGATGTTTTTGTGGAGAAAAATTTAATTTATACCCTACAATTTTATTAATTTCTTCTAAAGGAATATTAATATATTCAATATCTTCATTCCAAATATATCTTAAAGGATAATCTATATTGATTTCATAATTTTCTTCAATATCTTTAATTTTAGCGATTGCAATAATTATTCTATTTTTGATAAATAAAATAGTATCTCCTATACTATTTTCCCAAATATCTCTATATTTTTCCTTTTGTCCCCACGAAGTATTTTCAGCTTCAATAAAAGCATTTCCTGTTATATTTTTTCCTATTGGTTGTAATATTATTCTTGACATTAGTATTTTTTCCTTTTCTTTAATTTTCTTGTTTAAACCAACTCCAACCCATCAATAAATCTAAAATCCCTAATATTATAAGTAAAAAGAGGAACATCTAAAACCAAAGCAGTAGAACCAATAAGAGCATCAGGAATATCTAAATTATGGCTTTTAGCATAAGTTTTAATAAGGATTGTAGATTGTTTAGAGATAGCCAATGGAGAGTTAAAAGATTGTACTTTTTTAATGGTTGATTGATTATCTTTTAAAATTTCAATTAATATATTTGTATCTAAAAGTATCATTTCCATGCCTGTTCTCTAATTGATTCTTGAGTTATATCTCTATCTTTCCACATTCCTGAAAATTCAGAAAATTGATTTTTTGGTTCTTCTTTAGCTGATATAGTTTTTTGAAAATCTGTAATAATCTCCAAACCATCATTTTTAAAACGACTTAAAAGCCATAATATTCTATCAAAAAGTTGTTCATTAGAAATATTAAGTGTAATTGTCATATTTATCCTTTTTTTCTTATATTATATTTAATTTTCCAAATATTTCCCTTACCACTCTATTCACCCCCATACACCCTCTCATACTCCTCCCAAATATCTCCAAGAGTGACTCTTTTTAATATAAAAATATCTAATATTATAACTAAAAACATAGCTCCAAAAGCTACTCCTAGTTCTAATTGTGCATAATCAAAAAGTTTAACCATTGCTACTAAAATAGAGATAAAGAATATATCTACCATACTCCAAGGTAAGATTTTTGCTATTAAGATAAGTAGTCTTTTAACTAAATATTTAGATTTTTTTAGTTTTATAAGAGTTAATGCTACTATTATAGATACTAAGATAGTAAGTGGAAAAATAAAGATTAAAAGTGTAAGCATAATACCTACAAGATAGTATTGATTATTAAATATTACTATAAACATAGAACCTATATCAAGCGTTTGGTAGATACCATTTATATTAATACGCATAATAGAGAAAATAAAAGCAACAATAAGTGATATAAGAGATACTAAGCTTAGTGCTAATAGATTATCTATAAAATTGGGTTCATGGTATCTATATATAACACTATTACATCTTTGGCATAAGGCTTTTGTGCCGTGATGTAGCTTTATTTTTCTATGGAGTGTATGGCATTTCTTACATATAATAAAATTATCTAGTTCATTCTCTTTCATTAAAAAATATTATACTAGAGCTAACTTAAAAAGCTTATTTGCTTTTTACATAAAAAAGAATATAATTAGAAAAAAAGGAAATATAATGAAAGCAATAAAAAATATATTAACTGTTATAGATGATGATAAATTAAGTAGAGATATTTTAAAAAAATCAGTAGAACTTGCTAAAAAATTTAATGCAAATATTATAATTTTATATACCATTCATATACCATTTTTTGACCTACCATCTTATAAAAAAGATGTTCCTGTTAATAAAGATGAGGTAAAAGATAATATAGATAAGATATTTAATGAGTTAAATAGTGGAGTAAAACACCATACTATTGTATATTTTGGAGATAATACAGATAGGGCTGTAGTGGAAGCAAAACGGGATAATGTGGATTTAATTGTAACGGGTGAGCATATTAAGTATGAAAAGGTTATTCGAGAGTCTCAAAAGTCTCTTTTAGTTGTAAAAAGAGAGTATCGAGAGTATAAAGATATTTTAATTCCAACAGATTTAAGCAATAAATCAAAAGAGAGTATAGAGTTTATAAAAAGTAGTTTTAAAAATTCAAATTTTAGCTTGGTTCATGGTTATGAGAGTGTAGCTGTGGTTATGAGTATGTATGATATAGGTTATGCTGATATGGTTGAGTATCAAGAGGAAAATAGAGAGATAGCCTTAGAGCTTTTTAAAAATTTCCAAAAAGAGGTTGGAATTAAAGGGGAGTTAACAGATGCTGAGTTCTCACTTCCTTATGGAATTTTAGAGTATATTAAAAATAAAGAGCCTGATTTAGTGGTAGTTGCATCTCATAGTTTAGATGATAGTTTTTTTGTGGGTTCAACTTCAAGCTATTTAGCCAAAGAATCACCTTGTGATATATTTATATTTAACTAAGGAAAAAGCAATTAAAAGAAAATTTCAAAATTTCTGTAACCATTTTGGTTATTTGGAACTAGAAGAGGCTATAGAGCTGTTTTCTGTTTTTGGTGGTATTGAAGATATGGTTGATTTGGATTTATTTGATGATATTAACTCTATAATTCGTTTTAATTTTATAGATAAGTATCAAGAGTTAGCCAATACAATATCACCGTCTTATCTTTTAGAAGAGCCTTATAGAAATATTCTTATAGCCATAGCTAGAGGAGATGCTAGAGTATCTAATATCTTTAGAAAAGCTAGAGTAGGAGACTCTTTTGGAATGAAAATTTTAGAGGAGTTAATCGAACTTAATATTATAAAATTTGAAGCATCAAGAGAAGCACCTTTAAAAAAATATTCCAATCAAAAACTAGAGAAATCTCTTAGGTCATATAAAATAGAGCCAAAAGTTCGCTTTAAAATACCATTTTATCGCTTTTGGTTTGGGTTTGTAGAGCCTTATAGTAAAAATCTATCACTAAAAAAATCGGAAAAATTTTTTAATAACTTTCAACAACACTTTTCAAGACTAAATAGTTTAGTCTTTGAACAGTTATCAAATGAGTTACTAAATGAGTATTATAGTAACCAACTTCAATCTATGGGAAGCTATTGGGATAAAAATAGTGAATTTGATATTTTGGCTAAAACTAAAGATGGGGAGATAATACTCGGTGAGTGTAAATATAAAAATAGAAGAGTATGTAAGAGTGAACTCTCTAAACTAAAACAGAAAGCTAAAATATCAGGTATAGAAGTAGATAAGTTTGTACTATTTTCAAAAAGTGGATTTTCAAATGAGCTTTTAGCCATGAGAGATAAAAATTTACTTCTATTTAAGTTAAATGATTTTAAAAGTTTAATTATGATAGATTATCAAAAAAATTAAAGGAACTTATATATGGACGCGAAAAAAATAAGTAAATTTTGTCAACCATTTAGAATTGTAATCGGAACAGCATTAATAGGATATGGAGCTTATAGTGGAAACCCTTGGTTTTATTTAGGAGCAATCCCATTAATTGCTGGGATTATTAACTTTTGCCCACTTTGTGGAATTACTAAACAGTGTAATCTTATTGGGAAAAAGTAGTTGACTTTTATCTCTCCACTCTATTAAAAGAGTGGAGTATTATTATTCTATATTTACAACAACTTCGCCATTTTGAACATCAAATGTAACACTGCTTCCCTCGACCACTTTATCTTCTAGTATAAGTTCTGCTAATCTATCTTCTACCACATCATATAAAGCTCTTTTTAGTGGTCTAGCTCCATAAACAGGGTCAAATCCAGCCTCTGCTATATAAGCTTTTGCACTATCTGTTAGAGTCACTTTAATATCTCTTTGAGATAGTTTTTTCTCTATATCTTTGAATAGAATATCCACAATTTTAGTAATAGCCTCTAAATCTAATGGATTAAATATTACTATATCATCTAATCTATTTAAAAACTCTGGTTTAAAATATTTTTTTAGCTCACTATTTACAGCTTTTTCTCTATCTATTGGGTCTCTAAACTCCATTATCTTATCACTTGCTATATTTGAAGTCATAATAATAATAGTATTTTTAAAGTCTATTGTTACACCCTTATTATCTGTAAGTCGTCCATCATCAAGCACTTGAAGAAGAGTATTAAATACATCTGGATGAGCTTTTTCAATCTCATCAAATAGTACTACAGAGTATGGATTTCTTCTTACAGCTTCTGTTAACTGTCCACCCTCATCATATCCAACATAACCAGGAGGCGCTCCTACTAATCTTGATGCAGAGTGTTTTTCCATATACTCACTCATATCAATTCTAATTAGAGCCTTTTCGCTATCAAATAGGAACTTAGCTAAAGTCTTAGCCACTTGTGTTTTACCAACTCCAGTAGGCCCTAAAAACATAAAGCTTCCTATTGGTCTATTTATATCGCTAAGTCCAGCTTTATTTCTTTTAATAGCCCTAGATACTGCTTTTAGTGCTTGATTTTGTCCTACTACCTCTTGATTTAAGATATTTTCTACATTTAAGATTTTATCTTTTTCACTTTGAAGCATTTTATTAACAGGAATTCCAGTCCAACGGCTTACAATACTAGCTATCATCTCTTCATCAACAGAGTTTTTAAGCAGAGTTCCCTCTTTTTGCATCTGTGACCACTTAGCTTCTAACTCTTTTAATTCTCTCTCTTTAGCAGGAATTTGACCATGTTGAATTTCAGCTACTTTAGAGAAATCTCCCTCTCTTTGGGCAGTTGATGCTTTAATTTTTAGCTCTTCAATAGTTGATTTAATATTTGCTATATCATTAAATACAGCCTTTTCATTATCAAATTGACTCTGAAGTGACATCTGTTTCTCTTTTAAATCTGCTAATTCTTTTTCAATCTCTTCTAATCTTGATGCGTTTTTATCTCCCTCTTCCATTAAAAGAGCCTCTTTTTCAACTTGAAGTGTAGCTAACTCCCTTTTTGTTTTAGCAAGTTCAGTAGGTTCAGACTCTATTTGCATTTTAAGTTCAGCAGCAGCCTCATCAATTAGGTCAATAGCCTTATCTGGTAAAAATCTATCTGTAATATATCTATCACTAAGTTTTGCAGATGCTACTAAAGCACTATCTAAAATAGTTACATTATGGTGAGACTCTAATCTCTCCTTAATTCCTCTTAAAATCTGTAAAGCCTCATTTATGCTCGGCTCTTCTACTTTTACAGGTTGAAATCTTCTTTGAAGTGCTGTATCTTTTTCAAAATATTTTCTATACTCTTTTAAAGTAGTAGCCCCAATAGTATGAAGTTCACCACGAGCAAGAGCAGGTTTTAAGATATTAGCAGCGTCCATACTACCTTCACTTGCACCTGCTCCAACAATAGTATGAATTTCATCAATAAACAGAATTATATTAGATGCTTTTTTAACCTCATCAACTACAGCTTTTAGTCTATCTTCAAACTCACCTCTATATTTAGCACCAGCAATTAGTCGGCTCATATCAAGACTAATAACTCTCATATTTTGCAAACTTAATGGAACTTCCTTATTTACAATTCTTTGAGCTAATCCCTCAACAATAGCAGTTTTACCCGTACCAGGTTCTCCAATTAAAATAGGGTTATTTTTGGTTTTACGAATTAAAATCTGCATCATTCGTTGAACCTCTTCATCTCTTCCAATTACAGGGTCAAGCTCACCATCAATAGCCTTTTTATTTAAATCAATCCCATACTGGTCTAATGCCTCTAATGCCTCATCTGCACTTTGACTATCTATAGTTTTTCCACCTCTAATAGATTCTAGTGTTTTTTTAAGTTCCGATAGGTCAATATATTTACTCATGGTCTCTTTCATAAATGGTGAGTCAATATTTGCAATAATCCAAGCATCAACAGATAAATATTGGTCTCCATTAGCAGTCATTACACCCTCTGCTTGTTGTAAAGAGGCTACACTTTTTTGTGATAGTCTAATTGTCTCTTTTGTAACAGTTGATACTTTAGGTAGTCTATTAACTGCACTTTTTACCTCTAACTCTATTGCACTTTTATCCACATTCATTTTATTAAATGCTTGGTGAAGAAGTGAATTTGTATTTGTTAGTAATGCCCAAAGAATATGAAGTGGGTCAACTTCTTGATTTTTATTATGTAGTGCTAAAGATACTCCTGCTTCTATAGATGCACTCATTTGATGTGTTAATTTTTCTAATATACTCATCTTAATTCCTTTTTTGTAATAATCTTTAATTTTTGACATTATACATCTTTAGTCACTTATTGTCAAGGTTGAATTTCCTTTTTTAATAAAATTATAAAATATTACCATATATTAGAGAACTTTTAGTATTATTTGAATAAAATACAACTTAAAATAATGACAGGATTATACAAATATAATGATAAAAAAAAATAAAAAAGCTATACTCTTTGGTTTTCTATCTACCGTAACTGCTTCTTTACTCATGGTTAGCAGTGCCAAAGCTGATAATTTTTACGATGTAAGACCAAATAATGAAACCTCTAAACTTGAAGCATACTTGAAATTTACAAAAATAGTCTCTTTAATTGAAGACCAGTATGTTGATGAGTTAAATACAAGTGATATAATAGATAAAGCTCTAAAAGGGTTACTTTCAAATCTTGATGCACACTCATCTTTTATGGACGCAAAAGAGTCTAAAGAACTTCAAGTTCAAACAAATGGTGAATTTGGAGGGTTGGGAATAAGCGTAGGAATGAAAGATGGAGCATTAACTGTCATTGCACCTATTGAAGGAACACCTGCTGATAAGGCTGGAATGAAAGCTAAAGATATTATTCTAAAAATTGATGACCAAGCTACTATTGGAATGACTATTGATAAAGCTGTATCTTTAATGAGAGGAAAACCTGGTACTCCTATTAAATTAACTGTTATTAGAAAAGGTGAAATGAAACCTCTAATTATTGATATTGTAAGAGATATTATTGAGATACAATCTGTTTATGCAAAAACTGTTGGTGATAATATTTTATATCTTAGAATAACATCATTTGACCAAAAAGTTGTATCTAGTATGAAAAAGGCTATAAAATCGCACCCAAAAACAAAAGGTATTATAATTGACTTAAGAAATAATCCTGGTGGACTTTTAAATCAAGCTATTGGTGTGGTTGATATGTTTGTTGACCATGGTATAATTGTAAGTCAAAAAGGTAAAGTGGCTAGTGAAAATATAATCTATAATGCTAGAAAAAATGGAAGTGATACAAAAACTCCTTTAGTTGTTTTAGTAAATGATGGAAGTGCTAGTGCTAGTGAAATTGTATCAGGTTCTTTACAAGACCATAAACGAGCTATTATAGTAGGAAATAAAACTTTTGGAAAAGGTTCTGTTCAAGTTGTTATGCCAGTAGGTAATAATGAATCTCTTCGTTTAACAATTGCTAGATACTATCTACCAAGTGGAAGAACTATTCAAGCTGTTGGAGTTACTCCTGATATAGAAGTATCTTATGGTGAGATTAAAAAGGCTGAAGAGGGAATTTCTATAAAAGAGAGAGACCTACAAAAACACCTAGAGAGTGAACTTCAAAAAGTAGATGGAGTTAAACTCGATAAAAAAGAGAAAGAGAATAAGAAAATTATTACAGAAGAACAAATTTATAAAGATTTACAACTAAAAAGTGCAGTTGATATACTAAAAGCACTAATTATAAATAACAAAAAATAAGGATTGCTAGATGAATAAAACCGAACTACTCTATGAGGGAAAAGCTAAAAAGATTTGGTTTACAGAGGATAGTTCTCTACTAATTTCAGAGTTTAAAGATGATTTAACCGCTGGAAATGGTGCGATGAAATCAAGTGAAGAGGGAAAAGGTGCTTTAAATAATAAAATCTCAACAGCACTATTTAAACTATTAAATAGTAAGGGAATTCCAACTCATTTTGTAGAAATGTTAGATGATAATAATATGCTTCATAAAAAGTGTGATGTAATTTTAATTGAGGTAATTGTAAGAAATATAGCAACTGGAAGTTTAAGTAGAAACTTAGGAATTGAAGATGGTAAGACTCTTCCATTTGTATTAGTTGAGTTTGATTATAAAAATGATGAACTAGGTGACCCAAAACTTAATGACCAACACTGTATTATTTTAGAGTTAGTTAATGACACTTCAGAATTAGAGTATATAAGATATATGGCAAGACGAATAAACTCTATTTTAAAAGAGTTCTATGCTAAGAGAGATTTAACTTTAGTTGATTTTAAACTTGAATTTGGTAGAGATATTAATGGAAATATTATTTTAATTGATGAGCTAAGTCCCGATAACTTTAGACTGTGGGATAGTAATTCAGGTGAAAAGATGGATAAAGATAGATTTAGACAAGGTTTAGGTGGATTGAAAGTGGCGTACCAAGAGGTATTAGATAGAGTATTAGGAGAGGGAAAATAGATGAAAGCTATTGTAAATATTTTTTTAAAAGAGGGTGTTTTAGACCCACAAGGAAAAGCAATTCATCATGCACTTGATGCTATAGGTTTTGAGGGTGTAGAAGATGTTAGAATGGGAAAACAGATTGTTTTAAAATTATCTGCTACTTCTAAAGAGGAAGCTTTAAAAGAGGTAGAGAAAATGGCTGAAGAGATTTTAGCAAATACTGTTATTGAAGATTATACAATAGAGTTAGTTTAATGAAAAATATAGCTATATTACAGTTCCCTGGTACTAATTGCGATTTAGATACTGTTTATGCTTTTGATAAATTAGGTTGTAAAACTCATATAGTTTGGCATAAAGAGACATCTTTGCCAAAAGATACAGATTTAGTTGTAATTGCAGGAGGTTTTTCTTATGGGGATTATCTTCGTTCTGGAGCTATTGCTAAATTTTCACCTATTATGAAGGGTGTAGTTGAGTATGCAAATAGTGGTGGAAAAGTTTTAGGAATATGTAATGGTTTTCAGATTTTAACAGAGGTTGGTCTTTTAGAGGGAGCATTAAAAAGAAATATAAATCTTCACTTTATCTCTAAATTTCAAACTCTAAAAGTTGTAAATAATAGAAATGAATTTTTACAAAAGTGTGAAAAAGATGAGGTTTTAAATATTCCAATAGCACACGCTGATGGTAACTATTATATTGATGAAGATGGATATAGAGAGTTAGAAAAAAACGGTCAAATCTTAGTTCAATATTGTAATCCAAGAGGTGAGAGAGAGGTAGTTAATGGTTCAGTTAACTCTATTGCTGGAATTTGTAATAAGGAAAAAAATGTATTTGGACTTATGCCTCACCCAGAAAGAGCTATGGAGATGGTTTTAGGTAGTAAAGATGGGGTTAAGATGTTAGAGGGTCTTATTGCATAATGAGAGACCTAAAATCATATATTTTTTTATGGGTCATATTTTTAGTTATACTACCAATTAATTTACTTTCAGAAGAGATTGAGTATAGCTTTGTTCCTAAAAAGGTATATGAGAAACAGGTTTTTCCTATTAGCTTTTTAAGTACAGTAAAACCAGAAGATGGAATATCTTTTGGTTTTGTTGGGAAAAGCCCTATTTTAAAAAATGCTGTTGTTATTAATAATGGAAATAAGACTTTCTATACATTCTACTTTAAAACAACAAAATCACCATTTGAAATTCCTTATGTTATTGTAAATATTGGTGGTAGAGAGATAAAATTAGATAGTATCTCAATTCCTGTTGAAAAGTTGCCATATAGAGAAAATTTTTGTGGAGTAATTGCTTCAGGATTAAAGATAAAGAGTTATCAAGCCTCAATATATGATGAAAAGACAAATTTAGTTGCTATATCAATAGAGGCACACGATGCAAATTTGGAAGATATTTATGTTCCATCTGCTTTAAAAGATGGTATTGAAAAGTTAAAAAGGAGAGGCTCTAAAATAGAGGGGAACTATTATATAGTGCTTCCTGCTAATCAAAAAAAGCTTATATTTTCATATTTTGATACAATTAAAAATAGTTTTATAAATAAAACTATTCCAATAAGTATAGATGATGGTTCAGTCGCTGCTCAAACTGACCTAAATCCAAAAGATGATAGTTTTGAACTTTTAAAAAAATATGTACTTATAGGTACTGTTATACTATTTTTACTCCTTTTTATTTGGAAAAGAGACTTTTTTTATCTTATTGTAGCTGTTGTTGCATCTATTGTTCTTTTAACTTTCTATACACCACTATCTAAAATATGTGTAAAGTCTGGTTCACCACTATATATTATTCCAACTTACAATAGCACAATTAGTGGATATATAGATAGACAGATTACAACTACAGAGCTATTTAAAAGAGGTGAGTATCATAAAATAGAGTATAGAAAAGGAGTTATAGGGTGGGTAAAAGATGAAGATATTTGCAAAAATTAGGTTCTATTATGAAGCTTTAGTTATAACTATAGTAGCAGGAGGTATAATGATACCTCTTATGTATATTTTTAGAAGTAAAACCAATGAGATTTTACATAAATATAACGCTTTAATTATGAAACTTATTGGTGCAAAAATAGAAACTATAGGTAAAAGAGACAATAGTGTTGATATGTTTGTAATAAACCATCAAGGTATTATTGATATTATTGCTATGGAGGCAGAGCAACTTACTAATATAAGATGGATAGCTAAAAAACAGCTCTTTGATGTTCCATGGTTTGGAAACCTAGTAAAGTTATCAGATATGATTAGTATAGATAGAGAGAATAAAGCAGGTCTTATTAAACTATTTAGAGATGCCAAAGAGACAAAAGAGTCAAATCCTCACCGTATTTTAACAATTTTTCCAGAGGGAACAAGAAATCAAGAGCAGAAGTTAAAAAAGTTTAAGAGTGGAGCTAAACTTTTAGCAGAAAAACTTGAACTTGCAATCCAACCAATAGTTATTACAAATAGTAAAAAACTTCTTAATCAACATGAGTTAATAGGGGAAAAGAGTACCGTTTATATTAACTATTTAGATAAATTTGAAGTAGATAAGAGTAATAAAGATTGGTATAGAGATTTACAACTATCTATGCAAAAAGTTATAGATGAAGAAGAGAAAAAAGGAAGATATAGATAGATATGATTATAGATGATAAAACTCCACTAAAAGATGAGTTAGAAAAAAATATAAGAAAGCTCATAAAACCTTTAAAAGATGAAGATGAGTTAAAAGCTGTTTTAAAAGTAAAACTAACAAAAAAAGAGTTTAAAATCTTTAAAGCTTGGACAAATCAAGAAGATTTAGAGCCACTTTTAGAAAAGCTATCTATAGATAAAGATAGATATAAAGTTATAAAAGAGAAGCTTGTAAAGAAGATAAATCAAGAGAAATTTAAGCAGGAGATAATGGTTTAGATTTTTATTATTGATGAAAATCATAAAATAACTAAATATACTCTAGTATAATACCTACTAATTATAACCATTAAGGATATTAATGATAAAAATAGATAATTTAACTAAAAGATTTGGTTCAACCATATCATTAGATAAAGTAAGTATAGAGTTTAAAAAAAATAACTCTGTAGCATTAATGGGTGCAAATGGGGCAGGAAAGACTACACTTATTCGTTCAATTTTAGGCTATTATCACCCAAATAGTGGCTCTATTGCTGTTAATGGTTTTGACCCAATAAAAGAGAGAGAAGAGGTTTTAAAAGATATTAGTTTTGTGCCTCAACTTCCACCTCCTATTAAACTAAATATTGATGAGTTAATAGGTTATATCCAAAGAAGTGCTAATATTAAAAGAGAGATAATTTTAGATTATGCTAATGAGATGAAGTTAGATATAAAATCTAATATCCATAAATCTTTTTTTAAATTATCAGGTGGAATGAAACAGAAGCTTTTAATTGCTATTAGTTTGGCAAGAGAGAGTAATATAATGATATTTGATGAACCAACAGCAAATCTTGACCCAAAAGCGAGAGATGATTTTTATAGACTTCTTAATGGAAAACAGAAAGATAAGGTTTTACTATTTGTAACTCATAGATTAGAAGAGGTTAAAGATTTGGTAAACAGAGAGGTTTATATGGATTTGGGTAAAGTGGTATCAGATGAGAAGCTTTAGTTTTTTTTTACTTCTCTTTCTATTTATAGGGTGTGGAACTTCTACTAAAAACACAATATGTCCAGAGTGTAAAATGGTTATAGAAAAAGATAAAAAAGAGAATACATCTTATATAGATAAGGTATATTTTGATGATATAGGTTGTATGGTACTTTGGACAAAAAAGAATAAAAGTAAGTTAGATAGTGTTATGGTTTTTGCTAAAGATAGTAAAAAGTATATTAAAGCTATAGATGCTTACTATACAATAGATGAAAGAACTCCTATGGGTTATGGTTTTACAGCATATCAAAATAGAAAAGATAAAAGTATAGATTTTAAAGAGATGAGACTTAGAATGTTAAGGGGAGAGACTATGAAAAACCCAAAAATTAGAAAACAGATATTAGGAGAGTAGATGAAAAATTTATGGTTAATTGCATATTTAGACCTGAAAGAGTCAATTAGAGCAAAATGGTTTTTAGTTTACTCTTTAGTTTTTGGTGGGCTTATTGCACTATTTTTTATAGCAGGTGTTACAGAGTCGCAGGTTATGGGTTTTAGTGGACTTAGCCGACTACTTTTAATGTATATACAAATTACAATTATAATTTTACCTATATTTATTCTAATTACTACAGTCCGTTCTATTTCAGGAGATAGAGATAGTCATGTATTAGAGTATATGTTATCTTTTCCTATATCTTTAAAAGAGTACTATTGGGGTAAAGTAATTGGTAGATTTATAACAGTATATTTGCCTGTACTCTTTGCTATGATTATAGCAATAATATATGGTGCTTTTAAAGGCGCTGATATTCCTTGGGCTATATTCTTCCTATATACAGGACTTCTTTTTGCTCTTAGTTTTGCATTTTTAGGAATAGCATTTTTTATCTCTTCATTTGTAAAATCATCAGAAGTAGCACTTGGAATTGCCTTTTTTATATGGATATTTCTATTAGCTTTTATAGATATAGCTTTAATTTCTCTTATGATGCAAAACAGATTTAATGAGGAGCTAATTATAGGAATTGCACTACTTAATCCAATGGAGATATTTAGAGTATCAGCTATTTCACTATTTGACCCAGAATTAACTGTAATGGGACCTGTAGCATTTTATATTTTAGATAATATCTCACAGATACTTTTTGTTCTTTTATCTATAATTTACCCAATATTAGTGGGGCTTGGATTTGCCTATTTAGGTTTTAAAATATTTAATAGAAAAGATTTGGTTTAATATCTCCAAAAGAGGAGATATTAAGCTGTAGCCTCATTAATAATATGTTCAGCTTTTTGAACATGGAAATTAAGTCCTATCTCTTTTGGGGTACAACCTAAAGCTAATGCTACCATTTGAGGCATGTGTAGAACTGGTAGTTCTATATCTCTACCTATTACTTTACCTACATCATCTTGATATGTATCCATTTTTAAGTGACATAAAGGACAAGGAGTTACTAACATATCAGCATTATTATCTATGGCATCAACCATTGCATTTCCTGCTAAAACTTCGCTTGTATGATTTGCTTGAAGTTCTACATGGAAACCACAACACTTATTTTTATGGTCATAATCAACTGGGTGTCCCTCTAGGGCATCTATTAAGTTATCTAATGATTTTGGAACATAAGAGTTTTCATTTCCATTACTAGAGTGGTGTAGTTCGCTTGGTCTAATATTGTGACAGCCATAGAATGGTGCAATATTAAAGTTACTAAGAGGAGTAGTTACTTTATCTTTAATTGCGTCTAATCCATAATCTTCTGTTAAAGCGTATAAAAAGTGTTTAATCTCACTTGTACCTTTATATTCTAAACCAACCTCTTTTAATTTCTCATTAACTTTTGCTTTTAGTTTAGGGTTAGTATCTAGTGCATGTTTTGTCATAGCAGAGTTTAATTGACATGTGTTACAAATTGTAATCATTGTTAAACCTAATTTTTCTGCATAACAGATATTTCTAGCATTTAAAACATGTGCTAAAAATTCATCAAAATCTTGTAAATGACTAGCTCCACAACATGAAGCCTCTTCTAAAATAGTAATCTTTATTCCTAACTTATCAGCTACTGCAAGAGTAGATGATAGTAGTTCAGGTGTTGATTGTTTTGCTGTACAGCCTGTAAATAGTGCATAGTGTAATTGACTCATCTTTTCTCCTTATAGCTTATTGGTCATTGAAATTTTAATAAGTTTTTGTATCTCATTTAGGTTTTTAGATTTTGGTACATTATCAACCCATGGGAAAGCATCGTCCCAATGAATTTTTCCAGCCTTCATCATTTTTATAGCAGTTTTTAGGTGTTTATACATTCCTAAGTAACCTTCAGAGTAAACAACAATATCAGCTTCATCTAAGAAACCATGTTTTCTAATACTTCTTACAAATCCTTCAGCGTGACGAGTAGCTATATTACTTTTTGCTACTTTTTGCTCAAACTGCATATTGTGTAATTTTGTAATCTTTTCTATTGGATTAATCTCTTTAGGACAAGCCTCTGCACACTCAAAACATTTAACACAATCCCAAACACCTTGACCTGCTTGTGCTGTAAGTTCAAGTCTCTCTTTTTCTGCACTATCTCTTGGGTCTATACTAAATCTGTACGCAGCTACAAATGCAGCAGGACCAAAGTAATCTTCATTTACCTCTAATACAGGACAAGAGTAGTGACAAGCACCACACTGAATACATAAATCAGACTCTAAGAATTTATCAAACTCCTCTAAAGACTGTTTTGTTTCATGTTCTGGGTGTGGCTCAACATCAGCCATTACAAAAGGTTTAACTGCATTATGTTTTTCCCAAAAGTCACTCTTATCAATAATCATATCTTTAACAGACCGTTTTTTACTTGATGGCTCTATTGTAATCTCATTATTAAATAGGTCAAGAAGTTCCATAGCATTCTGTTTACAAGCTAAAGTTGCTTTTCCATTTACTTTAACAGCACATGCTCCACAAATACCATGACGACAAGAACGACGATATGAGAATGAACCGTCATGTTCCCACTTAATCCTATTCATAACATCAAGAATTAGTTCATCTTTCCCTATTTCCATCTCATAGCTTTTATAATATGGAAGATAGTCAGTTTCAGCATTAAATCTAAAAGCTTTTATTGTTACTTTTCTACTACTATTACTCATTATGACCTCCTTAATACTTTCTTTCCATTGGCTCAAATTTACCAAGCACCACATCAGCCCACTCATGAGTCAAGTTATAATCTTTATCCATATAAACATAAGTGTGTTTTAAAAATCTATTATCATCTCTAGTTGGGAAATCTTCTCTATAGTGTCCACCACGGCTCTCTTCTCTCTCTAATGCACCATAAACAATAAATTTAGAGAATTCTAACATGTGACCAAGCTCTAATGCCTCTTGTAAGTCAGTATTAAATGTTTTTGATTTATCATCAATTCTAATATTTTTATATCTCTCTAAAAGCTCATCTATTAATTTAAGTTGTCGCTCTAAAGACTCTTTACTTCTAAATACTCCAGCATCTGCTGTCATACCATTTTGAAGTTCTGTTCTAAGTTGTGGAACACTCTCTTTTCCATTAGATGTTCTAACAGTTGTTAGTTCAGATATAAATCTATCAGCATCAGATTTTTTTACTTTTCTAAGTTCAACCCCTTCATCAAGTGCTTTTACCATATTTTCACCTGCATGTCGTCCAAAGAATAGTGCTTCAAGCAGAGAGTTAGCCCCTAATCTATTTGCACCATGAACAGATACACAACTACACTCACCAGCTGCATAGAAACCTTCTACTAGCTCTTTAGGATTTTTTCTAACTTGACAATTAATATTAGTTGGAATTCCACCCATTGAGTAGTGTGCTGTAGCTGATATATGAATTGGCTCTTTTAACATATCTTGACCTTGGAAAGCTATAGCTAACTCTCTAAGTTCAGGCAGTCTTGTTAAGATAATCTCTGGGTCTAGGTGAGTTAAGTCAATATTAACAGATTGCTTATCTTTTCCTACACCTTTTCCAGCTCTTACCTCTTCCATAATAGCACGACTTACAACATCACGAGAAGCTAATTCCATAGCATTTGGTGCATATTTACTCATAAATCGCTCACCTTCACTATTAAATAGTCGTCCACCTTCTCCTCTTGCAGCTTCAGAGATAAGAATTCCACTTCCACCAAGTCCACTTGGGTGGAACTGAACAAACTCCATATCTTCTAAAGGCAGACCATGTCGTGCTACAATAGATAGGGAGTCTCCTGTATTTGCATGTGCATTTGAGTTAAATCTATAAGCTCGTCCATGTCCACCTGTAGCAAACATAGTAACTTTTGCATTAAAAATAGCTACTTCAGAGTTTCTAATATTATAAGCTACAACACCAGATACTTTTCCATTTTCATATAAAAGGTCACCTGCATACCACTCATCAAAAACTTCAATTCCTGCTCTAAAAGCCTGTTCATATATAGTTTGAAGAAGAGTTAATCCTGTTCTATCTTTTGCATAACATGCTCTAGGTTTACTCTGTCCTCCAAAAGGTCTTATTGCAATATCTCCCTCTTTATCTCTTGAAAAAACAGCACCCATTCTTTCTGCCCAACGGATAGTTTCAGGTGCTTTACTACACATAAGTTCAACACAATCTTGGTCTGCTAAATAATCAGAACCTTTAACAGTATCAAATTCATGAAGTTCTGTTGAGTCATCTTTACTAAGTGCTGCATTTATTCCACCTTGAGCTGCTCCTGAGTGGCTTCTTAGTGGGTGAAGTTTTGTAATTACTGCTGTTGCTTTTCCTGCTTCTGTTAGCTTTTTAGCTGCTGCTAAACCAGCCAATCCTGCACCAACAACTACAGCATCATATTCGTAGATTTTAACATCCATACTGCTATGTCCTTTTAAATAAGAATTTCTTTAGATTATATCCTAAGCTATTATAACTTTCTTTAATAGTAACATCGCAACTATAAATTATATTTATTATGTTACAATTTTTCCACTATAAAATAGGTCTTAATTTGAATGGTAAAAGTTATTTGAGTATATATGTTATATAAAAGTGGTTAATATTATATAATAAGAGTTAATTTGTAACTTTTTATCACACTAATTATAAGATAATGTTATAATTATTATAATTTTAAAATATAATAAGTAGATTTATATCTTTTTTTTTATATTATATGAGTATTATATCAAAAAATTACAAGGAGTCTTTAATGACATATCGAATAAAAAGATACTATGGATATATTATCGCAACGATTGTTTCGATAATAATACCATTTATTACAATAGGGGGTAATCATATTTTCCTATTGTCATTTGACAAAAAACAGCTTCATTTAATGGGAACTGCTTTTGATATGCAAGAGCTTTATCTTATGCCGTTTTTGTTAATGTTCGGATTTATTGGTATATTCGCAGTTACAGCTGTAGGAGGAAGAGCATTTTGTGGTTGGGCTTGTCCTCAAACTATATTTAGGGTTATATATAGAGATTTAATTGAAACTAAACTTTTAAAGCTTAGAAAAAAGATTAATAATAAACAGAAAGAACCAGATTATTCTAAACCAGAAAATAAGATAAAAAGATTAATAGGAATAAGTTTATGGGCTATTCTTTCATTAATTGCTAGTGCTAACTTTTTATGGTTTTTTATTCCACCAGAAGATTTCTTTAATTACTTATCTCACCCATTAGACCATACTATTCTTTTAGGTTTTTGGTTAGGTATTACAGCTTTCTTAGTTTATGATATTGTATTTTTAAAAGAGGATTGGTGTATTTATGTATGTCCATACTCAAGAGTACAATCTGTTTTATATGATGAGGATACTCTTCAAGCTATTTATAGTGAAAAAAGAGGTGGACATATCTATAATGAACATAAAGAGAAAATCGTATTTAAAAAGAAGGATTTAAAAGAGCATGGAGAAGAAGATGCAGAGTGTATAGCTTGTCAACACTGTGTTACTGTATGTCCTACTCATATTGATATTAGAAAAGGTACACAATTAGAGTGTATTAACTGTTTAGAGTGTGTTGATGCTTGTACAGAGGTTATGGGTAAACTTGGTAAAGAGTCACTTGTTCAATGGAGTAGTATAAATGAAGTTGAAAAAGGGAAAAAGACAAAACTTTGGCGAAGTAAGACTATAATGTATGCTGTAGCGCTTCTTTTAATTATTGGTGGATTAGTTGTTATGAGTGGTAAAAAGGAGTATATGCTTTTAAATGTAAATAAAACAACACAACTTTACAAAGTAAAACCTGATAATTTAGTTGAAAATAACTTTATTCTTCTTTTCCAAAATACTGAACCTAAAAAACACACTTATAAAATAGATATTATTGGTAAATATAAAGGTAAAATTGAGATAAAAAGATTTAAAGAGATAACTCTAAATCATGGTAAAATGGCTAAAAAAGTTATGGTATTAGCTACTAAAGAGAGACTAGTTGATGATGCAACAAAAGATACACCTCTTACTGTAATGCTTAAAGCTTATGCTGTTGATGAACCTGATAGAGTATTTGTTCTTAGAAAAGCTGTATTTATCTATCCTCGTTCTGATAAATTAAAAAAATAGTAATCTTCTAAAGAGTATCGAAGACGGTACTCTTTTCTTTATTTTTTCTTAAACTTTTTCTATACATTTTTAAGATATAATTTTCTTAAATAATAATTTTAAACAAAGGAAAAGTTATGAAAAAAATTCTACTTATACTAATTTTCCTAAATAGCACTCTTTTTTCAAATCAAAATATATTTATTATAAAAAATAGAGATGGAAAAGTTATAAAAGGCAAAAAAATAAAACATAGTAAAAACTCATTTTTTGATGATTTAATAAAAGAGCAAAAAAAACTACTATCACAACTACAAAATAGAAACTTTAAAAGAGATGAATTTAATAAAAATCATATAATAAAAGATGCAAAACAGTATTTAGGAGGAAAATATGTATGGGGTGGAACAAAACCAAAAGGTTTTGACTGTTCTGGATATATAAAATATCTATATGAAAAAGAGGGAATAGCACTTCCAAGAACAGCATATCAGCAGTCTAAAGTGGGGAAATTAGTAACAAGAGATAATTTAAAAAAGGGTGATTTGTTATTTTTTTTAACAGATAAAAAAAGACATATTCCAATTACACATGTAGGAATGTATATTGGTAACGATAAGTTTATACACGCTGCATCACGAAAAAAGGGGATAATTATATCATCTCTCTCTAAAAGTAAATATAATAGATATTTTGTTAAGGCAAAAAGGATTATAAAATAGTTACAAGCACTATTAGTTTTTTAGGGGATAGTATATCTGTTGATGGCGATTTTGGACCTATAACAACTAAAGCAGTTAAAAGGTTTCAAAAGAAAAACTCTTTAACTATACCCGAATTTAAATCCAAAGTGCAATTTCACACCTAAAAATTCTACCTAAAATCTCCCTATGAAGCCTTTAATTTTTCATAAAAAACCTCATAAGGAGTTTTCCAACCAAGTGTTTTTCTTGGTCTATAATTTAGTCTATTTTCTATTTTTTGTATATCTT
>JAMOOP010000139.1 GCA_027065385.1 Campylobacteraceae bacterium
AACCTGTTTTAGTGTCTGTTGTGAGGCATTTGATGGAAGATTTTTATATTCACTCTCTTCTTTTAATATATGATAAGCTTTTTTATATGATAGATACTCCTTAGTTTTAAAAAAATGTTGTCTAACTCTATACAGTGCTTTATTATACAAATCTTTTGAACTTCTTGTTAATCTTTTTAGGATTTTTAATTTTGTTCTGTTTTTACTTTTGATTTTTATATTTGTTGTTAAAAGCACTTCTTTACTCTATAGTTTATTTGTGTTAAAAATAATTATACTATTTTTTTTATTAAAAAAAGTATCTTTTTTGATATAATTTGCTCAAAAGCTCAAATTCATCTCCATCTTATTGCTTTCGCAATTAAGATGGAGTTTTCTTTGAGGAGATTGATAAAAGCAGTAGATAATTTTAAACTGTAAGAGTAATTATGATAAAATTCTACTTCCAAAATTCTTGCTCATTTTTTGGGTAGTTGTAAGACTATATTTAAGTGGGCTATTAAACCAAAAGGAACAAAATGAATAACTACGAAACACTGTATGTATTAAAACCTACATTAACAGATGAAGAAACAGCTGGAAATATAGCAAAAATTGAAGAAATTCTTGTAAGAGAAGGTGCTGAAATTCTTGCTACTAATAAAATGGGAATGAGAAGATTAGCTTATCCTGTTGCTAAAAATGAGAGAGGTGTATATGTTATTGTATATTTCAAATCAGCTGGTAGTATTATTAATGAACTTGAAAGAAATCTAAAATTTAACGAAGAAGTTATTAAATTTTTAACTGTTAAATACAGTAATAAAAAAGAGATTGCACAATTTGAAAAACTTGTAGCATCAGCTAGTAAGTCTGTAGCAAAAGAGCCTGTAGCAGAAAAATCTGAAGTAACAGAAGAAGCATCAGCAGATACAGCACAAGCATAAACCCCATTAGGAGAAAGCCCCATGTATAATAAAGTAGTATTGGTAGGAAACCTTACAAGAGATGTTGAGATAAGATATACTCAAAGTGGTTCAGCTATTGGTAGTGTAGGAATTGCTACAAACCGAAAGTGGAAATCACAAACAGGTGAGCAGAAAGATGAAATTATGTTTATTGATTTAACATTTTTTGGTCGAACTGCAGAGATTGCCCACCAATACCTTAGAAAGGGGAGTAAAGTTTTAGTTGACGGAAGACTTGTTTTTCAACAATGGACTGCACAAGATGGAACTAAAAGAAGTAAACACGCTATAACTGTTGAGAATTTAACAATGTTGGATACAAAAGCTGAAAGTATGGCTCTTGCAAATAATAGTGGAAATATGGGTGTTACACAAAATAGACAAGAACCACCATATACACAACCACAACAACAATCTCAAACTAGTTATGGAGCAAATAGTAATGCTATGAATGGTGGATATGAAAATAACAGCAATAGTTATAATGCTCCACAATCACAGCCAAATTATGGGCAACCTCAAGCTTCACAACAACCACCTTATGCACAACCACAAACACAGACAAGACAACAAGCACCCGTTCCAGAGATAGACATCGATGAAGATGAGATACCATTTTAGGAGAAAAATATGGCAGAGAGAAGAAAATTTAAAAAAAGATATTGTAAATATTGTGAAGCAAAAGTAGATTTTATTGATTATAAAGATTTAAATCTATTGAAAATTAGTCTTAGTGAGAGATTTAAGATTATGCCTAGAAGATTAACAGGAAACTGTAAAAGACATCAAGAGCTTGTAACTGTAGCTATTAAAAGAGCTAGACAAACAGCACTTATTCCATATATTGTAGATAGAAAAAATGTAGTGGAAAATCCATTTGAACTTATTAAATAAGTTTTAATTTTAAGCCTATCAAAAGATAGGCACTCCTCCTTGTGTAGAATATTCCCACATTTTTTTTAATATTTTTTATTAACTATATAATATAATATAACTCTTTTAATAAACTATATAATAGACTAAAAAAAGATAATAATCTATGTCACTGCGTATAAATATTGAAAAGATACTTCAAAGTCCAGAAAATATATTTAAAGAGATACTTACAAAACTAACAAATAAGACTATTAGTGATGCTAAAAAAGAGCTAAATAGTAAATATAAAGAGCTTGATACTATTTTATTTGATGCAATAAATTTAGTACTTACTGATTTAAAGAATGAAGAGAGTTATATAAGCAGACTTCTATATAGAATGTTTAAAATAGAGATAAAAAGAAATATAAGAAGAGAGCAGTTAATTATTTTAGGAAGTCAACTAAAATCTCAACATAGAGATATTAAAAAAGATATATATAGAGTAAAACTATTTCTATATAATATCTCCTCAACTATAAAAAATCTAAAACGATTAGAAGAGGCATTTAAAGATAAAAATAAATCTATATTTGAGCTAAATATGTTAGATAAGAGTAACTACTACTTAGGTCGTATTACTGCTAAAATCAAAGAGTTAGAACGATTACAAGACCCTTTAGAAGATAGTTTAAATATATTAGAAGCTAAAGAGAAAAAGTATAATAGTCTTTTTAAAAAAATACCTAGATATTATGAGTTAAATGAAGAGGTTTACTTACAATTAACTTAAGTATTTTTTGATATTATTATTAAAAATTAATATGGAGAGATAATTGAAATATATAACAATTATTATATTTTTAATGCTTCTTACAGGTTGTTCAAATAAAACTTTTTATAATAACTCTATTTCATCTATAGAAAAAAAAGCTGTTTTAAAAGAAGCTGATATATTTAATAATAGAGGTGTTGAGGCTTATCAAAAAGGCGACATAAAATTAGCTATATTATACTATAAAAAAGCAGTAGCTAGAAAAGAGAAGATATTAGGTGAAAAAAGTTTAAGTACAGCTACAAGTTATAATAATCTAGGTCTTGCATATAAAAAAAATGGAGAGTTTACAAAAGCATTAGCCTATATATCAGCTTCTCTTAAAATAAGAGAAGAGATTTTAGGTAAAAATAGCAGTCAAACAGCACAAAGTTATAATAATTTAGGAACACTATATGCCTCTATGGGAAAGAAGAAAAAAGCTTTAAAATATACTAAAAAAACTATAGATATAAAAGAGAAAATAGTAAGGAAAGAGAAGATAGATACAGCTATTAGTTACAATAATCTAGCTGTTTTACATGAAGAGTTAGGAGAGTATAAAGAGGCGTTAGATAACTACTTTAAAGCGCTAAAAATAAATGAAGAGGTATTTGGAGAAAACCATATTATAACTCAAAATAGTTATAAAAATATGGCTCTATTATACTACACTATGGGAGAGTATAAAGATGCACAAAGATATGCAAAACTTGCTCAAAAAATAGATGATGAGATTAAATTAGAGCCTATAATAGTTGAGGAGAATAGATAGAAATTATTTCTTCTTTTTATCTCCATCTATCTCTTGAGATAGGTCAGCTAACTGTTCTAAATATGTTTCATTTTTTTTTTCTACTTTTTTTATAGTATTATTCTCTTCTACTATTTCATCTACACTATCACTCTGTCCCTCTTCTAAAATTAACTCATCTATATTATTAAGCATATTTGATTTTGGAGGCTCTACTACTTCTGGTTCACTTATTGTCTCTTTAGCTTTTGGTTGTTGAATATTTGTTTTAGACATATATATATAACCAAATATACTAAGCCCTAAAATTACAGCAATAAGAGCTAAAATGATTATTAAGTTTTTTGAAGAGGTCTCTTCCTCATCGTCTTTATTAAGAATTTCAGATTTATAAGCATCAGCAAAACTTGTTTCATCATCATTATTATTATCAGAGTTATACACAAACATCCTTTATTATATATTTTATTTATTCTATTACAATCTACATATAAATAGACACTTAAAATGTTATTTTAACATAACTTTACTAAAATCTTTTTAAATAATATTTTTTATAATTATATCATTTTAAATCATATTTTTTCACTTTATTTGATATAATAACACTAGCAAAATATTAGCAAAAAAAAATTAAGAAAAGAGAAAGGAATATAGATGGAATTTTTATATAGTGTTTTAGTTGTCTTTATAATACTCATAATGGTAGGGGTTTTTATATATAGTCAAGTTGTTGTAGTAGAATCAGAGACAGAATGGATTGTTGACCGTTTGGGAAAAGATAGGGTCTTAAAAGAGGGAGTAAATCGTTTTGTTCCTATCTTAGATAAAAAAGAGGCTGTTGTAGATATGAGAGAAGAGGAGATTGACCCTCCAGCTCAAGAGATTATTACAGCAGATAATATTAAACTTATTATTGATGTTATTGCATCAATTAGAGTAGTTGACTCTATGAAAGCAATTAAGAGTGTAAAAGATTATAAAAAAGCTGTTGAGAGTGCAATTTCAGCTAGTGTATTTAGTACTTTAGGAAATAAGAAACTAGAAGAGATACAGAAAAATGTTGATGCCATTACAAAAGAGATAAAAGCTCATACAGAAAAAGAGAGTATGGAGAGATGGGGAATTAAGATAGAGACTGTTAGAATTGAGAATATGAAACAGCCAAAAGCTATTATTGATTCTATGGAAAAAGAGAAAGCAGCAGAGAGAGAAAAAAGAGCTGCCATTTTAAAAGCACAAGGAGAACACCAAGTAGCAGAGCTTCATGCAGATAGTGAGAGACTTCTTATAGAAAAAAGAGCTGAAGCTACACATAAAGTTATTAAAGATTTAAAATCACTAATGCCAAATATTTCAGATGAAAAGATAATGGAGTTTTTAACAAAAACATCATATATAGACTCAATGAGAGAGTTATCATCTTCTGAAAATTCTAAATTTGTAGTTTATCCATCAGAAATGCAAAATGGTGCTATGGATAAGGTTATGAGTGCAGAGTATATGTCAAAAGCTATGAATAAGTAAAGATTGCTATTATGTTTTTTTTTAGCAAAATTATAGAAGAAAAAGAAAAAAAAGTAAAAAGGAAAAAAGGAATGTTTTTTATTACAGGAATGTCAACATTTACATGGATACTATTAGCTTATGTAGGATTACATATTGGTCAAGATTATATACCATTTTTTAAAGGAATTGATTTAAATACACCAGTATTAATTCATCACTTAAGTGGTGGTAGAGAGTTTATTATTAGAGTAAGAGAACTGTTTTTAATTGTTGGTTCATTAGCACTTTTTATTGAGGTGGCAAAAGCAGCTACATCACAAGCTTTTGGTGCTACAGAGACCCTTCTTAGCTTTGTAGTAGCTGTTGTTTTTGTTGTTATGTTCTTTATGGTTCCATGGGCTCAAAATGCTACATTCTTAATTCTATCTCTTATGTCATTTATTGATGCAACTGGTGGATTTATTATTGAGCTAAATGCTGCTAAACGAGACTTTAGTATAGGTTAATGTATATCCCTATAGAAGAAGAGTATATTGTAGTAGGTGATGTTCACGGCTGTATAGATGAACTAAAACTACTACTTATACAAAATGGCTTTAGTATAAATTCAAATGGTCTTATTAATAATTCCTTAGAAAATAAATCAATTATTCTTTTAGGGGATTTTATAGATAAAGCAAGTCATGAGAAACTATCAGAGACAATTAACTTTATATATAAAAACTACTACCATTTAAATCAAAAATCTAAAAAATTCTATCTGATTAGAGGAAACCATGAAGAGATGGTATATCGTTATATTTTAAATGACCCAACACTTGAAATTACCCCTAAAAGATTAGAGGAGAAAAAGAAATACTATAATACAGTCTCTCTTTTAGAGAAAAATAGTAACTTAAAGAGTAAATTTTTAAAGCTATATAAAGAGTCTTATCCTTGGTTTAAATATAACTATAATGGTGAATTCTCAGTTACCCTAACACATGCTCCATGTAAAGAGGAATATTTAGCTAAAGATAATGAAATATCTCATCAAAAAATGATTAAATCTGCTTCAAGAAGTCAAAATCGTGGCATAAAACTAGATACCTTATTATCATATCTTATTGAAGAAGCCAAAGATAATAGACACTACCATATATTTGGACATCTATCTCAACCAAATATAAGAGTTTTTAAAAATAAAATCTGTATAGATACAAGTGCTATATATGGAGACAGTTTAAGTTGTGCCATTATAAAAAAAGATAAATTACTATTTGATAGCGTTAAGTTTCAAAATAGGCAAAAATCTGCTACACAAGAGTATAATATACTATTTGATTTTTAACATTAATTTCTTTATAAATATTTAATGGTAAAATAGTTCCCTTAAAATAAAAAAGGGCTTATAACCTTAATATAAGCTAAAAATTAGGAAATCCAAATGAGACATTTTTTAACCATAAAAGATTTTACCAAAGATGAACTTTTAGAGATGATTACCCTAGCACAAAAAATAAAACTTCAAATGAAGAAAAAAGAGTTTGTTCCATACTTAGAGAGACAAACTTTAGGTATGATTTTTGAAAAAAGTTCGACAAGAACTCGTGTCAGTTTTGAGACGGGTATATATCAACTAGGTGGGGTTGGTCTATTTTTATCATCTAATGATATTCAACTAGGTAGAGGTGAGCCTATGAAAGATACTGCTAGGGTTATTAGTCGTATGGTAGATATGGTTATGATTAGAACTTTTGAACATTTAAAAATAGAAGAGTTTGCGAACTTTTCAAAAGTTCCTGTTATAAATGGATTAACTGATAGCTTTCACCCAGTACAGATTATGACAGACTACTTAACTATTTTAGAGTGTGGCATAGAAAATCCTATTGTAGCTTATGTAGGAGATGGAAATAATATTACACACTCTTGGCTTATGTTATCTGCAAAACTCGGATTTGAACTTAGGGTTGCTACACCAAAAGAGTATGCTTGTAATAGTGCTGTTGTAGAAGAAGCATTAGAGATAGCTAAGGTTAGTGGAGCAAAAATCTCTTTTACAACCTCCCCACAAGAGGCAGTAGAGGGTGCAAATGTAGTAACTACGGACACTTGGGTCTCAATGGGACAAGAAGATGAAAAAGAGGAGAGAATTAAAGCATTTAAAGGGTATATTGTAGATAATGAGCTTATGGGAAAAGCTCAAAAAAATGCTATATTTCTACACTGTTTACCTGCATATAGAGGTTATGAGGTGAGTGAAGAGGTGTTTGAAAATCATGCTAATGAAATTTTTCAAGAGGCAGAAAATAGACTTCACGCACAAAAGGGAATAATGGTGTGGTTAGATAATCATAGAGATGAGGATATGAATGAGTAATATTGATTTTGAGAAGTTTAGTAAATACTCTAAACCAGGACCTAGATATACTAGTTACCCAACAGCTTTAGAGTTTAATACCAATTTTAGTTACGATGAGTATATTAAATTTTTAGAAGAGGAGAGAGAACTTTTATCTATATATGTTCACCTACCTTTTTGTAGAAGTGCATGTTATTTTTGTGGTTGTAATGTTGTATTTACCTCAAAAGAGGATAAACTAAGCCGTTATATTGAGTATCTTAAAAAAGAGATAGATATATTATCTGAACATATAGATACATCAAGAGAGGTTATTCAGTTTCACTTTGGAGGAGGAACACCAACTTTCTATAAAGCTTTTGAGTTAGATGAGATAGTAACCTATATAAAATCAAAATTTCCAAATTGGAGTAAAGAGGCTGAAATTAGTTGTGAGATAGACCCTAGATTTTTTAATGAAGAGCAGATGAAAGTATTTAAAAAGCATGGGTTTAATAGAATTAGTTTTGGTGTTCAAGATTTAGATGAGAAAGTACAAAAAGAGATACATAGAGTCCAACCCCTAGAGCTTACAAAAAAAGCTGTAGAGTTAGCAAGAAGATACGGCATAGAGTCAATAAATACAGATTTTATATATGGTCTTCCATTTCAAACACTTGAAACATTTAAAAAGACACTAGAGCTATCAACCCAGCTTAATCCAGATAGAGTAGCAGTATTTAATTATGCTCATGTTCCATGGCTAAAAAGAACTATGCGTAAATTTGATGAGACAACCCTACCATCTCCAGATGTAAAACTACAAATCTTTAAATATACAATAGATTTTTTTGAAAGTCATGGATATAAAATGGTAGGAATGGACCACTTTGCAAAACCAGAAGATGAATTATTTACTGCAATAGAAAAGGGTGAACTTCATAGAAATTTCCAAGGCTACACAACAAAAGGTGGAGCAAATTTAATAGGAATTGGTTTAACAAGTATTGGTGAAGGTGAAAGATATTATGCTCAAAATACTAAAGATATGAAAGTTTATGAAAGAG
This sequence comes from Campylobacteraceae bacterium, assembly GCA_027065385.1. Taxonomy (GTDB): domain Bacteria; phylum Campylobacterota; class Campylobacteria; order Campylobacterales; family Sulfurovaceae; genus UBA1140. Next base: position 8,270 of record JAMOOP010000139.1, read on the forward strand.
CTATTGATAGTGGAAGATTACCATTTGAGAGAGGTATTAAACTTAGTGATGATGATTTTTTAAGAAAAGCCGTTATTATGGAGCTTATGGCAAACTTTCATATAGATATAAAAAGGGTAGAAAAAGAGCATAATATTAACTTTAATAACTATTTTGCAGATGCTATAAAAGCCTTAGAAGAGTTTGTGGAAGCTGATTTAGTAACTATAAACGATAAAGAGATAAGAGTAAGTACAACAGGAACACTACTTATAAGAAATATCGCCATGGCATTTGATGCTTATATGAATAAATATATTAAAAGTGAAAAGAGTTTTTCTAAGACGGTTTAATAGGTTTTAATGTATAAACCATTTTCCATCATAAGGAAGTAAAACATCTTTAAAATTAAGCCAAGCATTATGATTAAATAGAGCTTGTTTAACCATTGAGCTATCGGGTGCATACATATATAGAGCTATTAATATAAAATATATAAATATATATTTTATAGCATCTATATTGCTACTTACACTAAAAAATTTAAATGCTGTTCCTACTGATTTTTTTACTCTTCTATTTTCTAAATCAACACTATATAATTCATCTAAAAGAAGATGTATAATATAACCTGCACTTATCATAATTCCATATATCCAAGATATTAAAGAGTCTAATTTAAAAAATAGGTAATATAGAAGATAGAAAAAAATTTTTAAAAGATTTAAAAACTCCTGCTGTAAATATTTTAAAACAAGATGCTTTAAGTGTAGGTGCTGATTTAGCTGTTCCTTCTGGGGTTATCACTTTTGAAGAGGAGCATTATGATTGTCTTTTAATAGGTACAAAAAAACATATAGAGATATTATCATATAAAGAGTTAGCACAACCATTATGCACTAAAGAGTGGGTTTAATATAGTTAATGATATTACAGGTGGTAGCAATAATAGAGTTATAGAGTTGGCTATTAAATATAAAGCAAAACTTTGCATTATGCACAAAAAAGGGACTCCTCAAAATATGCAAGATAATCCGACCTATAGTGATGTAATGGTTGAGGTTAATAATTTTTTTGAAGAGAGAATAAAAAAAGCTCTATCCTTAGGTATGAAGAGGCAAGATATTATTTTAGATGTTGATATTGGTTTTGGTAAAACCTTGAAGCATAATTTAGCACTTATTAATAATATGACTCACTTTAAAAAGTTTAAAAGTCCAATCTTAATTGGAGCTAGATTGGAGCTAGTAGAAAATCATTAATAGATAATATAATACCAACTCCTATAGAAGATAGATTGCAGGGACTTTAGCAATTCATTTAAAAGCTCTTAGTAATGGAGCAAATATTATAAGGTGTCATGATGTAAAAGAGCATAAACAGGCTATAGAGGTTTGGAAAGCTATGTCACCCTCCTACCCCATTTAAAATATTTTTTATACTCTTTAAATGGACTAATAACAATACGATGATGAAATCTACTCGCATGTATAAATTTCCCATTACCTAAATAGATACCTACATGATTTATAGTATTATGGTTTTTAGAGGTAAAAAATAGTAAGTCACCTTTTCTTAATTGATTTTTATAAACTTTTCTGCCAACTTTAGCCTGTTCTTTTGATAGTCTTGGCAGTTCTATACCACCCTCTTCAAATACCTCTTTGGTAAATCCAGAACAGTCATAACCATAAGGTCCATCTCCTCCCCATTTATATCTTTTTCCAAGCATTGATTTTGCAATATTTGCAATATATTGAGAGGTGCAATCTACATTTTTAAAGTTTCTTGCCTCTAATAAACCTGTATAGAGTAGCACTAATATTAAATATATATTTGTTCTAATCATTAATTAAATCCTTTAAGATATTTATAATATTAATTCAAGATAGATATTATAATATTTAAATATTAATTTAAGATTAAAGTTTTTAAGTATATGTTGTTTCTTGTTTTTCTAAAAATCTACTATCTGAGCGTTTATTAGATACCTCATCTAAAGTAGATTTCATCCAACCTGACCTAACCTCTCCCTCTACTCTATCAAAGTTTTCTATATATGGTTTAATATCTAAAAGAGGTGTTCCATTTAAAATATCAACTCCCTTAATAGTAACTATATTTTTTTCTACTTTAATTAACTCTACAACCGATAATCCTATTTGATTTGGGTGCATAGGTGTTCTTGTAGAAAATACTCCTCTTGGAGTATCTGTTTTATCATTAAATGGAATAACTTTTAGTTTATGTTTAGTTATTTTATGAAAATAGTAAATAAGATAAACATGCGAAAAACCATCTAAATCTTTTAATCCATCTTCATACTCTTTTTGAAACTCTATAGTAGCATATATATCTTTTGCACCTTTTGGTTGAACTGGCATATCAACTAGTTCACAAAATGGTGATTTAATAGTAGCAATCTGTTTTAATTCAAAAATCATACTATTTTGCTCCATTCTCTTTTAATTTTAGTATCCAATCTGCCATACCCTCTATATCCTTATTACTCATTTTTTTAAAAGGTGGCATAATAAGTTTAAATTGTTTCCATTTTCCTTTTGAGCCATCTTTTATACTTTTTATTAGACTATCTCTATCTTTAATAGTATATCTTTTTGAGATATTTATAAAAGATGGTGCAACTTTATCTTTATTTATATTATGACAATTAGTACATCTTTGCTGTTCAAACACTCTCTCATAAAGTGACATTCTAGCTAATCTTGCCTTTTCTGCCATAATTTTTAGCATTTTTTTATTATCATAATTTGCATACATATAGTGAGCAATGGCTTCTAACTCATCTGTAGTTACTTTTCCCTTTTGAGAAGGCATAACACCATAACTCTCTAAACTCTTTTTATCACAAAATGATTTAGATGCAGATGGATTAATTACATAATCTTTTATAAAGTTTATAATCTTAATCTCATGTTCAGATGGATTATTAGATTTTATAAAATCTTTAAGATGAAAAGTAACAGCCATCATAGATGGAGCTACCTCATTATCATAACTCTTTGGAGGCATATCTAAATTGTGACATTTAGAACATTTTTGATATAATAACTCCTCTCCATCTAATTTCTGTTTAGGTTTACTATCTCCACAACCTACTATTACGAATAGTGTAACTAATGCTAAATATAGCTTTCTCATACTTTACCTTTTTTATAAATTTAAATTATAATAATTATTATTATATATTATAAAGTAAACTATCTTAAATAAAGAGATTAAAAATGATATAATTTTGACTAAAAAGGGTATTTTACCATGCAAAAGTTAGTAAAACTTATTTTACTATGCACTATTAGCTTATCTGCTACAGTTTATGAAAATGGAAATAGCAAAAATACAAAAAAATGGAAACCATACAATAATGTATCAATAGTAACTGTTAAAAATATTTATGATAAAGATAAAAAGAGTAGAGTTATATTTTTTAAAAGTGATGATAGTAGAAATGGATATATGTTACCAATGGAGAGAGACTCATCTTCATGGTGTAAAACAAAAGGAAAATCTCTAAAATGGAGTATGAGTAGTAAAAGTGATTTTGTAATATTAGTTAGTATTCAAACTACAAATGGACATAGATATATTATATATACACCAAGTGATGATAAAATGGGTAGAGGATATTATGGTTTAGGAAAAAGCTCAATTGATGGAAAGTGGCATAAATTTAGTAGGGATTTAGATTTAGACTTAAAAAGATATGAACCTGAAAATGAGATTATAGCAGTTGATACATTTTTTATTAGAGGTAAAGAGATAAAAATTGATGATATAGAGATAGTAAGTATAAAAGATATTAAAAAGAAGCACTTTAAACCTAAAAAGCCTAAAGATTGTAATATATATGTTCCAAGTTTAAATAGTAAAGATAGTAGTAAATTAAATAAATATGATACAGTTCCACCTGTTATTAAACTAAATGGCTCTTCTACCGTATATATAAATTTAGGAGATAAGTATAAAGAGATGGGTGCAATGGCTATTGATAATGTTGATGGAAGATTAGATGTTGATATTTCAGGAGATATAGATAATAATAGAGTTGGAACATATACACTATTTTATATGACAAAAGATAAAACAGGAAATACATCAATGACTACTAGAATTGTTAATGTAAAAGGCATTTCATATAAAAAAATAAAAGAGAGAGAAAAACAGCAAAAGAAAAGAAAAGAAAAAGATAAAAGATTAAAAAACGATATAAAATCAGTAAAAAATTTAGAATTAGAACTTGCTATACCACCTGAAGATGAAGCCCTAGAAGAGTTTGGAATAGTAGAAGATTAAAAATCATTACTTAGTTAATAGATTTAACTAAGTAATAACCCATACAACAACACATTTTTTTATTAAAAGGCATTTAGCCTAAACCTAAGCTTTCCACACACACTATATTTTCATATATAAGCAAGTATAAAATAAAAATGTGTAAAAAAAATGTAGAATTCTACTTTTTTTAAAATTAATAAAGATTACCACTTAATAGGCTCAAAATTACTTTGAGTATAACGATATTTGTTAATCGCATAGATTAAATTGTATAATAATAACCCAAAAGATGAAATTAATAAAATATCTAATATTATCTTAAGGATAAATATATAAAAAAACGCATTTATAATCCATAAGGTCAAAAGAGCTGTATGTATATAAAAATGTATTTTAGCTTTTTTAGGGTGAATAACATCATGCATCATAGGAGCTTCCATATATCCTTGATTTGATAAATGAAACCACACTAAAAATGGAACTATCTTATATACCATAGCAAAAACTATACTTAATACAAAACCTATAAAGGTTATATAACTTATATCTTTTAAACTATTATTTAAAATAGAACTGTTAATTAAAATTATAGATGAGGTAATAAATAAAAGTCCCATTCCCAAACGCCAAAACCAAACAGTAGCATCAGAGGTTGGTCTTCTTCTTTTATATAATCTATAAATTGTAATAGCTGAATATACCATAAAAAGTAGTGCTAAAATAGCTGTTATTATATTACTATTTACTCCAATAAAAAGCATAATAGTTTTTAAAATAAGAAGTATAAATATAGATAAAACTAAATATTTACTAATAACATCTGGATATTTAGGTGTTACATAAAACATCTCTACTACTTGAAAAGAGATAGATATAATAAGCAAAGTAACCCAACCAAAAAGAGCAAAAGAGTAGTGAGCCTCTTTTATTTGAGAGAAAAAAGAGCCATCAATATATCCTGCCAATATTAAAAGCATAATAATACCAAATATAATAGTTAAAATAAAACTAATAAGTGCAAAAAGCATACCTTTTGAGGAACTAGAGTGGTCTTTTATCTTAACTACCTCTTTTAACATCAGAGTAGAAGTATGAAGAAGTCCACTTCCTAATATAATAGCTGTAGCTAGATATAAAAAAGATGAGCTAGTTTTAAATGCACCAATTTGTAAGAATATACCAATAGTAAGTAGTATATGTGCTACCATTGCTTTTTTAGTTGGCATTTTTATAACAACTCCTGCAATTACAGGTAACATCTGAAACATAGCACCTAACATAAATGATGCCATAATACCTAAAGCTAAAATATGTGTTGCTATTAATTCAAAACTATATTTAGTTAATGATATTAAATTTAAATCAGAAGAAAGAGAAAAAAAGCCTAAAAGAAGACCAAAAATAGATGCTGTAACAAAAAAACGAAGAACAACAGATATAGGGGGGGCTTGTTCTAAAGATAGACCACCTTGATTAAACATCAAGTAACTCCTCTAAATTGGATTTTGGATTTTTACAGATTAAGATATGCCATATATCTTGATAATTATAAGTAAGATAAGCATAAGATTTCTCTTTTGCTATCTCTATTAGAGGTATGGGATTTTTTCTATGTATCATATATAGAAACTCATCTTTACTCATTTTTTGTAGATAATTAAGTGCTAGTTGCAAAGGAATTGGGTGTTCTAACTCCCTTGCATCTAAAAGTATCTTTTTCAAAGTTCTATCTTTTCCATTATAGCAATGGTTTTCTCTTTTACCTCTTGAGGCATCATTCTATCACACATAGTATAAAGCATCTGCTCCTCTTTCATATTATGCTGTTGAAGTAAAATCATCATAGATTCAGCTAATGACAAATAAGCATCTTTATCCCCATTTTCTACAGCTTCAGCCATTTTTCCCATAAGTCCACGAACCTGGTCATGTTCAAAACGCATAACTCTTGTAGGTCCTTCACTGCTACCTGTTATAGATTCAAATGTAACAAAAAGCTCATCTTCCTCTTTTTTAAAGTGTCTAAGTGTCTCATCTGCAAAAAGAAGAAACTCCTCTTTGGCTTTTGTAAAATCCCCATCTATTACAGATTTCTCTGCATCTACAAATAGCCCATCACAAGCCCGATGTTCATCTCTCATATAGTTTGTAATAATCATTAACCTATCCTAAAATATAATATTAAATGAAATTATAGAACATAAAGATTAAAAGGGGATTGATATAACTCAAAAGGCTCTATTAGAAAAAATCTTTTTATGATAAAATTCTGTTTATGAGAATAGATTTACATAACCATACAATAAGATGTAACCATGCATAGGGTTAGATAACACATTAAAAGCATATAAAACACACTCTTCTATTAATAGTGATATAGTTATTGAAACATTTGATAAGTTTATTCAAGATTTACCAAAAGATGAAAAAGTAACAGTTATTTTAGATAATGCTCCTACTCATAGAAGCAATAAATTTAAAGATTGGGAAGAGAAAGGATTAACTCTTTATTTTCTTCCTCCATACTATTCTGAACTTAATAGAATTGAAATTCTTTGGAGATTTATAAAATATCATTGGATTGAAATTAAGGATTATTCTTCTCTTAACTCTTTAGAAATATATATTGATAAAGTTCTTTGTTCTTATGGTTCAGATAAAGCTTATGAAATTAATTTTGGATAGGTACTTAATAATCTCTCTAAATCTTTTGGACAACAATAGATTCACTTAAAACCTTATTATTAAAAAAATCTTTACTCCACCGTTGGCTTAGATGAACTATCTTATAACCTTTGGAGAATATTTCTTTTAATTCTCCTTCTTTTAATAGAAACTCTTTATTAGATGGTACTTTTGTACTTTGGTTATGCTCTTTAAATGTTTCAAATATAAATATACCATCTTTTTTTAATGCTTTATATATTTGAGGGAAGATAGAACGCTCTAAAAAGTAGGTACATACTATTAAATCATAACTATTCTCTTCTAATTTATAGTTATCTAAATCAACCTCTTTGGTTGTAATATTATCTATATCTTTTAAGCTATCTAGTGCTAATGGACTAATATCTATAGCTAAAACTTCAAATCCTCTACTGGCTAAAAGTTTACTATTTCTACCCATTCCACAAGCAATATCTAATGCTTTTTTACCTTTGGCTAAGTGGCTATATTTATTTACTACTTCTATAATTTTAGTTGGAATTATTTTTTCTTTATATTTTCTATCCCATCTTTTTTTATCTTCTATACTCATATTTGCTCTAGTCCTTTTTAGAGTTATTATATCGAAGATTTTTAGATTTTAAGAGAAAAGTTATTTATATTTGGGGAGTAAGATAAGGCAAAAGCCTTATCTTAAGGGGAAGAGATTAGTGTAAATCTCTCCATTGTGATTGTTTCCATAGATAAGCTAGGATTGTAAAGATTATAAAGAATATCAATACATAAGGTCCAAGTGCATCTCTAGCTGGTTTGCTAGGGTCACCCGTCTCTTCAAGATATTCCATAACTTTTTCCATACCTTCGTGGTTAAGACCAACTCTAGGCATAGCTGTTCCTGCTAATTGAGATTGAGGATTTTCTATAAATGTATCTAAAAAATGCTCACTTCTCGCTCTATAGATAATAGATAAATCTGGTGGAAGTTTACCAAGATAGTCAGCTAAAGCACCTTGTTCTTCAGCTACTTTTTGGTCATACTTCATTCTATCTATATCTTGACCTGTTTTAATGTTAGACTTAGTTTTTGGAATTTCTCCAAGTTGTGTAAGTTTTCCATATCTGTTAGCATGACATCTACCACAAGCCTCTATAAAAGCCTCTTTAGGTGTAATTTCACCTGCTTTTTTAGCTTTAATATATGCTACAACATTTGCAATATCTTGGTCAGCTGATACCATAGCTTTAATTCCACCCATTGGGTGAGTTGAAGTATCAGCATATTTATGGTCAACATTTGATGCCATAGCAGGGTCTTTAATAAGTGCAATTAGATAATTTTTATCATAGATTGCTCCTGCATGGTCAAGGCTAGGAGGTGTTACACCACCCATATTAGTAGCTCCGTCCATGTGACAACCAGCACACATACCATAAGTTGCTTCACCAGCTGTTGCATCACCTTTAAGTTTTGCAATTTTAGCTACATCTGCCCAAAATTTCTTTTTAGTCTCTTTTTTATCTTTAGAAGCCTCTTCTATATCTGCTTTTCCATCATATACTAAACCGTGTCCCTCAACATGCTTATGCATTTGAGAGTGAGCAAATGGCTCAACACCCCAATATAATAAAAGTGTAAAAGCTGCAACTATTCCAAGTATTTTTAACTCTTTATTCATTCTATCCTCCTTACAGCTTTTTTTCTATTTTTGTAATAATTGGTAGAGCTATCCATAGTATAAAGAATGTAATAGCAGCAATAAGACCGATAGTACTCCAAATACCTTCAGGTGGCAATTTACCCATAAATGTTAGAACAATCATATCTAGTAACATTGCCCAAAACCAAAATTTAAATAGACCTCTTCTACTAGCAGGTGCTACATTTGGACTTCTATCTAAGAATGGAAGTGCAAAGAATATAACTTGTGCAATAGCAAATGCTATAAGACCTGGGTCAGTTGGGAATGGTCTTAAAATCTCATAACTCCATAAGAAATACCACTCAGGATAGATATGTGCAGGAGTTTTAAGTCCATCTGCTGGGTCAAAGTTAACAGGGTCCATTGCAAATTCAAAGTGGTAAAATACCAAATAGAAGAAGAATATGAAATAGACACCCATTACAAATACATCTTTACTTAAGAATACTGGATTAAATGGAATAACTTTAGACTCTTTTTTATTACCCTCTTTATAAAGTCTTGCAGCCTCTTCAAAATCAAAATCTTCACCATCTTGATTATTAACATGTGGTAATCTTAATGTTCCAAAGTGAAACACAATTCCACCAATAATAATTAAAGGCATAAGTAAAACATGAAGCATAAAGAAACGACCAAGGAATGCTTGTGCAGGAACATAATCCCCTCTAATCCATTCAACTAAACCATCAGCATGTAGTGAACCACCAGAGAATAGGTTTGTAATAACCATACCAGCCCAATAACTCATCTGTCCCCAAGGCAACATATATCCAGAGAATGCTTCAGCAGAGAAAAGTACGAAAAGTAACATACCAGAAAGCCAAATAAGCTCTCTTCCTCTCTTATATGAACCATAGTAGATACCTGTAAACATGTGAATATAGATAATTAAAAAGACTAATGATGCACCAACACCGTGAATATGTCTCCACAACCATCCATAACCAACTTCTGTCATAATTTTATAGTTTACACTATCAAATGCCAAACTTGTATCTGGATTGTAGTACATAAGTAGGAATATACCTGATACTAAAAGTATTCCAAATGTAGCAGCTAGTACCATACCCATAGCCCATAGGAAATTAATGTTCTTTGGAATCCAATACTCTGTTGATAGTACCCTTTGAAGCGTATCTATCGCCAATCTTTCATTTAACCACTTATGGCTAAATGGTTTTGCGTTTTCGTCAAAATGTGCCATTCAACCCTCCTAAACTTTCATTGTTGTGCCATCAGCCAACATCTTCTCATACTCAGGTCCCGTTTCACCTAGTACAAGTTTTGTACCATCAATTCTAAATGGAGGAATATCTAAACCTCTTGGTGGTGGAGCTTTTGTAACCTCTGCTGTTGCATCATACATACCACCATGACAAGCACATAAAAAGCTTTTATCATTTGGGTCATAGCTAGGAATACACCCTAAGTGTGTACATAAACCTACACAAACTAAGTAGTAGCCATCTCCAACTTTAATTAATCTTTTTTTCTCTTCCTCTTTTGTTTTAGCCAACATCTCTTTTGATTGTTTTAAAACAAAAATAGGTTTACCTCGCCACTTTTCTGTTACAATTACATTATCTTGATAATCTTTTAAATCAATGGTTGTAAAACCAGCAGATTTAACACTCGGAAGTGGATCCCAAGTTTTTTTCATAGCGTATAATGCACCGATACCACCCAAAGCAGTAAAACCACCTAGAGCCATACCCATGAAATCTCTTCTATTACTCATACCTTTCCTTTTAAATTAATTTGCGTTCCAATTATTACAGAATAAAGATTAATAATAACTATGAAATTAACTTATTTAGAATAGTTAAAGCAATAATGTCACTTTTTTTACTTATTAAGTTACAATCACTAATTTCATTTAACACAATATGTTTATACTCTTTTATGTTAAATCCATTTACTGTTAAAATCTGTAAATTATCTAAGATTTCTTTTAAACAATCTTCTTGATTATTCTCATCAATAAAAATTACTTTAGCCCCACTTATTTGTGCTTCTAGGGCTGTTTGAAGTGATAAAGTAACCACTATTTTACTACTACAAATTAAATCAATATACTCTTCTGCTTCATAAAGTTTTGTAAAAATTTTTGCTAAATCATTCTCATATTTCACATAAAAGTAGTGACCTAAAAGTAACTCCATATTAGCCTCTTTAAAGAAATCTTTGTTAGATAATATTGTTTTATTAGCATCACTATCACCTAAAAAAAACAGAACTCTATTCTCTTTTTTATGTTTTTCAAAATATATATCATCTACTATTATATCTCTATAATCTATTATAGTCTCACCATAACGGCTACTATCATTACAATTTTGAGCAAATCTAAATACCTCTTTAAACTCATTAACATACTTTTCAAGTCGTCCTCTATCATTTTCAGGACTATCTATAATAATAGCATCTTCCATTTTTGCAATAGCATCAATATCTTGAATAGTCTCAATATTAATAGACTCTTTAATTCCAAACTCTCTAGCTACTAATCCTGCTCTAAAATCATTAACTAAAAGCATTGTATCTAACCCTTTTTCATTAAGTTTTTTAAGTAAAGCTGTTGCTTTTTTAAGTCTATCTAACCCTTTTTTATGACCTGTATGTGCATAGTAATATAGTCTCATCTATTTCCTTTATATCAATATAACACACTATAACAAAATTAAGATAATAATAGAACGATATAAGCTAGAATTTCGAATTACTATTAAAAAGAGAGACAATATGAACTATTTAAAAGATTTAGAGAAAATTTGTAAGATAAACTCATTTACACAAAATAAAAAAGGTGTAGATAGAGTAGGGGAGCAGATGATAGAGTGGCTTGAAGAGATTGGATTTAAAACAGAAGTACATGAAAGAGCATCTATTGGAAATCATCTTCTATTTCTATCTCCGAAGGTTGAAGGGAAAAAGATACTTCTTTTAGGACATAACGATACTGTATTTCCAGAAGAAAAATTTGAAGAGTATAGAGAAGATAAAGATTTTGTATATGGTGCTGGTGTTTGTGATATGAAGGGAGGAAATATTGTAGCATTAGAGGCTTTAAAAGAGATATATAAAAAAAATAAAAAAATAGAGAATATCGATTTTCTATTAGTTAGTGATGAAGAGAGTGGAAGTGATGATTCTAAATTTCTTACACTAAAAATTGCTAAAAATTACGATTACTGTTTTGTATTTGAAGCAGGTGGAGAGCATTTAGAGGTTGTAACTGGTAGAAAAGGTGTAGGAACATTTACTATATATATAGAGGGGAAAGCATCTCATGCAGGAACAAGTTATACAAAAGGAGTAAATGCAAATTTAGAAGCTAGTTATAAACTAATAGAACTTACAAAACTTACAAATTTAGATATTGGAACTACTGTGAATGTAGGAATAATTAATGGAGGAATTGGAGCAAATACTATTAGCCCTAGTTGTGAGTTAAAAGTAGAGATAAGATATAAAAGAAATAGTGAAAGGGATAGACTCTTAAAAGCTTTAGAAGAGATTACCAATAAATCTTTTGTAGAGGGAACAAAATCTAAATTAGATGGATTAATTCAAAGAGATGTAATGGAGGAGAACCAAAAACAGATAGAGCTTATATCTAAACTAGAAGATATAACAGAAGAGAAGATTTTAAGAGAACAGAGAGGAGGAGTAAGTGATGCTAACCTCGTAGCATCTTGTGGGGTTGTAACACTTGATGGTTTTGGACCTTTTGGAGATGGAGACCATACTATTAATGAAAGAGCTTTAAAGAGTAGCTTTATTCAAAGAATAGAGATGATGAGTAAAATTTTAGAGTATCATCAAGAGAAGAAAGAGTTATAATTAACATTTAGTTAACATAAGAGTATTACAATAGCTCATTAAAAAAATAAAAAAAGGAATTTTAATGAAAAAAATAACTATTATAACAACAATATCTCTTATGTTAACATCATCTTTAGTTGCAAACAGTCAAAATAGTCCTGAAGAGCTATTTAAAACAAAATGTGTATCTTGTCACTTAACATTTAAACCAAGTATCTTATCAACTCTTGTTGCACCTCCAATTATGGGTGTTATGCGTCATGTTAAAATGAGTTATCCTAATAAAGATAAAGCAATTGCATTTATGAAAGATTATATTTTAAATCCATCACAAGATAAATCTATATGTAAACCACAAAAGATTAAGAGATTTGGACTTATGCCATCTCAAAAAGGCTTAGTTACAGAAAAAGAGTTAGATATTATACTTCCTTGGATATATGATAATTTTCCTCCAAAAGGATTTAAGGGAATGGGAAGAGTACGAGGTTATTAATATATAAATTAATATACAGTTCATATATATATGATACTATTCTATAATAAAAGGAGAGTATATATGATAAGAGTAAAAATCCTAATTTTTATAATGTTAACAGTAAGTTTATTATCTGCTACTACTATTAATGAATTAATTGATAGTGGATTATTAAATAGTAGTATTATAGAAAAAGATAAACTTCAAACAGAGTTAATTGAAGCAAAAAGAAAGGAGAGTAGGGCTAAAAAATTTGGTGAAATTGATGTAGTTGGAAGTTATACACACTATAATCTTCCAAGAACTCTTGCCCCTATAGTTCCCTCTGCCTTATCCCCGAACTCTTCAGTTGAAACAACAAAAGATTTATTTACAACAGGTATTCAATATTCTGTTCCACTATTTACAGGTGGAGCATTAGAACAGCAAGTAGAGATTGATAAACTTTCAAAAACTATGACTATAAAAAAAGCAAAACTTAGTCGTGAAGAGTTAATATATAATATTCGTTCACTATTTCTTTCGGGTCTATCTTTACAAGATTTAATAACCTCTCAAAATAGTTATATAAATGCACTAGAGAATTTAAAAGATATTATTGCAAAAAGTGTAGAATTGGGTAAAAAGGCTAAAATAGATTTAATAAAATCAGAAAATATAATAGAAGAGGCAAGAGGTAAATTAGCCCAAATTAAAAGTTCTTTAAAGATGATTAAATCAACGCTAAAAGCTACTACACATATAGATAATATAGATTACTTAGAAGCAATATCTGTGGATATAAACCAAAATATTATTCAAGAGAATATGGAAGATTTAGATAATTTAGATAGATTTAAACTTCAAGATTTAGAGATAATTAAAGGTAATAGAATTATCTCTAAGGTTAAAGCTACTAAAAGACCACAAGTAGCACTTAATAGTTACTTAGGATATAATTATGATATAGATGACTCTTTAAATAAAGAAGCTCTTTGGCAAATAGGATTAAATTTAAAATGGAATATTTTTGATTTTGATAAAACTTCAGCAAAAATAGAACAAGCTAAAATTGCACGACTTCAAGCCATTGTTCAAAAAGAGGCAATTACAGAGGGGTTTAAAAAACTTTTAGCTAAAGCTATAAATAAAATTGAGATGGCTCTTGCTAACTATAATACAAATATATCTACTTTAAATTTACTTCAAGAGAGTCAAAAGATAGAAGAGGCAAGATATAGTGCAGGAGTTGCTACTTTAAATGATTTACTACTTGCAAAAGCTAAAACAGAATTAACAAAATCAAAGCTTATAGAGTCTCAATATAATTATCAAAATGGGATTTACTATTTAGACTATTTATTAGAAAAAGGAGAGGAAAGATGATTAACAAGATAATTATTACTATTGTTACACTAATAGTTGCAGTAGCTATAGGAATAAAAGGAAAAGGACTTTTAGAAAAGAGAAAAGAGGAGATTGTTTTAGAACCTATTCCTAAGAAAAGTTCTATAAATGTCTCTGTAGTTAATGGAGAAGAGGGAAAGATACAAAAGAGTAAGAGTTTTTTAGCCTTATTTCAATCTGATAAATCCATTAAAATCTCTACTAAAATAGCAGGATATATTAAAAAAGTTTATGTGAAAGAGGGAGATAAAGTAGAGAAAGGTACTCTGTTAGCCTCTATTGATGAGGAGGATATAAACTCAAATATTAAACTTTTAAAAAATAGTCTAGCCCAACAGTATAATGATTTAGCTTTGGCAAAACAGATTTACAATCGTAATAAAAAGCTTTATGATATAGGTGGTTTACCAAAAGAGCAGTTAGATACCTCTAAAGTTATTTTAGATGGAAAATCAACAGTTATAAAAGGTACAAAAGAGAAAATTGCACAATTAAAACATCAAAAAACTTATCTTAAGATAAAAGCACCTTTTAGTGGAACAGTAGATAATATATTTCTATATGGTGGTGATTTAGCTGTTATGGGAAAACCTATTTTAACTATAAGTAGTGGTATAAAAAAGCTTGTTTTCTCTTATAGTTTAGATAATACAGATATAAAAAAGGGTCAAAAGGCTTTTTATAGAGGTGAAAATATAGGTGAGATAACAACAATTAAACCATTAGCCAAACAAGGATTGGCACAAGCAGAAATTATTTTAACAAAACCTTTAGATATTCCATTTGGAAGTAGTATAAATATAGATATTTTAATTAAAAAAGTTACAGGTTGTATAGTACCAAATAGAACACTAATACATAAAAAAGATGGAACTTATATTATGATTTATAATGGTAGTAAATTTAATAAACAAAAAGTTAAAACTTTATTATCAAATAATCAAGAGACTATTTTAGATAGTTGTCCAAAAGAGCCAATAGCTATTGGAAATGAGGTTGAGTTGGTTAAGTTAGGGGCTTACAGTAATATTCAGATAGAGAAGGAATAGAAATGGCTAAACAAAAATTAACATTAATAGAAAAGACTCTAAAAAAACCTCATATTATTATCTCATCTCTAGCTCTTTTTATATTAGCTGGATTTATGGGATATGGTAAAATACATAGAAACCTTTTTCCTAATTCTAACTATCCTGAAGTGGCTTTAGTTATTGTAGAAAATGGAGCATCGGCTAAGAGTATGGCAACAAATATAGCAGTTCCTATAGAAGAAGAACTTTATGCGTTAGATGAAATTCGCCGTGCTTACTCTACTACTATTGATGAGGTTACAGTAATTAAAGCTGAATTTGAATATAGTAAAAATATAGATACAGCTGTAAATGATGTAACTAATGCTCTATCTAAAATTAGGGCTAAACTCCCTAAAGATATACGAGAACCTCAAATAATAAAAATTACAGAAGCTACAGCACCAATTTTAGTTGTGGCTATGTCTCCTAAAGATAATAGTACTATTAGTTTAGAAGATATACGAGATTTAGCCTCAACTGATATTAAACATAAACTTCTAAAAACTAATGGTATAGCCAATGTTGATATATTTGGAGGGTATGATAAAGAGTTAGAGATAATTATAGACAAAGATAAACTAGATAAATATCATCTATCTTTAGCTAGAGTTATAGCATCTATTGAAAAGAATGATAATGAGTATGCTATTGGATTTATTACAAATAGTGAAAATAGATATTTACTTAAATCTAAAGGGAAAAGAGATAGAGTTGATAGGTTAAAAAATCTCTCTATTACTCCTGATATAAAACTAAGTGATATTGCCACTGTATATTTTGGACACTATGAAAATAACGCTTTATATTTTGGAAATGGAAAAGAGGCAATAGCCCTATCTATCCAACGCTCTATTAGTGCTGATGTTATTAGCACGGTAAACAGAGTAGAAGAGATGCTTAAAGAGTTTAGAAGTAAATATCCAAATATAAACTTTGAAATAAGTGATACTCAAAAAGAGACCATAGAACAGAGTACAGATAATATGTTTGACTCACTAAGAGATGCTATTGTAATGTCAACTATTGTTGTATTTCTGTTTTTAGCTTCGTTTCGTCAGATTTTAGTTGTTTTAGTTACTATCCCTCTAGTTTATGCCTCTACTATTGCCCTAATGTGGCTTGTAGGGATTGATTTTAATGTAGTAACTCTAACTGCTATTATATTAGCATTAGGACTACTTCTTGATGATACAGTTGTAGTTATGGAAAATATTGAACGGCACTATAGAGAGCTTGGAAAAGATATAAAAGAAGCTGTATATGGTGGAACAAAAGAGATAATGTTTGCCGACTTTAGTGGAACAGTAACTACAATGATAGCCTTAGCTCCTATGCTTTTTGTTGGTGGTTACCCTCAAACTGTATTTGCTCCACTTGTTGGAACTCTACTTTTAGCTCTGATTGCATCTTATTTTATATCTATTGTGGCTGTTCCACTTCTCTCTTTATATATTTTAGCCATAAAAAATCCAATTTTACTAAAAATTGAGGGTTGGTTTCATTATATTATTGGAACTATAAATGATTATATTCAAGCCTTTTTTGCCAATATTGTAAAAGCAATTACAGTATCTAAAATTTTAGGTTTTTTATCTATGGCAATTTTAATCGCACTATTTGTAGCATCTGTAAAACTTGTAATGCCAGTAGTTGGTCAAGAGTTAATGCCCTCAATGGATACAGGAGCTGTTAATATAAAAATTACAATGCAACCAAATCTTCCAGTAGAAAAGAGTAGAGAAGTTATGAAAGAGGTTAATAAAATTATTGCTAAAGAGGGTAAACTTTTAAGAGTTTCAGGAAGTATAGGTAGTGAAGCAGGGGTTATGAGTATTGGTAGTGGAAGTGGAATTGACCATCTGTTTATAGTAGCTACTTATGTAGATAGACACAAAAGAGAAAAAGATATATGGCAAATAGCAAAATCTTTAAGAGAAAGTATAGCAAAAATTTCAAATGTAAAATACTTAGAAGTCTCACCTTATGGAGCTACTGCAATGTCAAGTATTAAAGCTACAGTTGATGCACAACTTAGTAGTAGCAATATTAATAGATTACAAAATGCAGGAGATATAGTAGAAGATGCTCTATCTAAAACAAAAGGAGTTGTATCGACCTCTACCACTTGGGATATGGATAAAAAAGTATATAATCTAAAAATAGATGAAGCCAAAGCTTTACAATATGGATTAACTCGTTTTGATATAGTAAGTCAATTAAAATTAGCTCTTCGTGGTATGCCTGTTGCATTTTTTCCAAAAGTAAATAGTACAGATTACATAGTTAGAGCATGGTTACCAGAAAAACAGATAGATAACACTCAAACAGTACTTAATATGCTAATAGACACTCCAAAAGGAAAAATTCCATTAAACGATATTGCATCTATTGAGTCAGATTTAGAACCAAGCCTTATTACAAGAGAGGGGTTAGAATATACACTAGAGGTATATGGAAATAGAGAAAAATCGGCAGTTTCTCATATTATGGCAGATTTCGATAAAAATTTAGAGAGTGTAAATCTACCAAAAGGTGTAGAGCTTGAACAGACAGGAGATATAAAACAGTTTAAAGCATCGGCTGAAAGAATGGTTGGAGCTATTATTGTGGCAGTTGTATTAATTTTGCTTACTTTAATTGTAATGTTTGGAAATATTAAAATTTCACTTATGATACTATTTTCAATTCCACTGACAATTATAGGTGCATCATGGACAATGTTAGCCATTAACTATCATGTATCAATGCCTGCAATGATGGGATTTATGTTACTTTCAGGTGTAATTGTAAATAATGCAATTTTACTAATTCACTTTGCGATAGAAGAGATACAAAAAGGAGTTAAAAAAAGAGAAGCAATGCTAGAAGCTATTAAAATTAGAACCAGACCAGTTCTTATGACAGCATTTGCTGTAAGTGTAGGAATGCTACCCGTAGCACAAGGTTCAGCCATTGGACTTGAACGACTAGCACCACTTGGAGCTGTAGCTATTGGTGGACTTGTAGTTGGTACTTTTATGACTTTGGTTTTTATTCCTATTTGGTTTATTTGGTTTGTTAAGGAGGAGAATTTGGTGGAAGAAGTTTAGGCTTTTTTTACACCAATTCAATTCCATCTAAATAGATAAAATCTTTCCGATTTAGACTCATAAGCTTTATATCATAAACCAAAACCGTAGAGGCAATAATTGCGTCCATCATTTTCATATTGTGTGATAGGTTGTACTCTTTAACCAATGCAGTAGCCAATTTTATAATCTCATCATTGGTTTTTAGAATTTTAAAAATAGCTATCTCTTTTGCTATAAAGTTCAAATCACTTTTATTTTTTGCACCTTGATATAGTTCCATTACAACAATATCACTAATAAACAGTTCCTCCATACAATAAGGTTCAATAATAGATTTATTACCCTTTAGGTACTCTATCAAAATATTTGTATCAAGAAATATCATCTATAAGACTCTTCTCGTAAACTTTTAGCAAAAGCCACAGAATTTTTCACATCTTTAAATGGGTTGGTCATCTCTGTTTGGTTCTTATCAATAGGCAAAGTATAGTAATTATCCATTGGATTTAGTTTTTTATATTTAAATAAAGGTTTATTTTTTTTACGAAAATAGTTATCCACTATTTTTTTATTATCTTGTATAAATGAAACAATAAACTCCATAAATTTCTCTTGGTTAGAGTGAAATCGTGTCTCAAAAATATCTTGCATTTCAGGGCTATTTATTTGTAATTGTATCACTGTATGCTCCTTTTATCATTTATTTAAAGTATATCAAAAAATTCTTGAAAGTGTGGTGGAGGGTTATTTTTAAAAAATTATATAACTAAGATTTTTTTACCTTCTTGTTCTTGAATCTCTTTCTTATAAACATCTCTAAATAAATTATTTTGAAGTAAATTATTTAATGTTATTTTTCCATTAAGTAAACTATAAATTAAATGATAATAAGAAATTAATAAATCATGAATTTCAGAAGATATATCTCGCCCTCGTACTATATCATATCCAATTTCTATATCAAGTTCTTCTTTATAAATAGCATTTGTTAATTTATTATAATCATTTGATAAATCAAAATAAACTAATGGAACTTCATATTTTCCTCTTGCTATATCACTACGATAAATATATTTAAAACCATTATGACTTACTTTAATTTGAATTCCTGCTGAGATACCACTATTAGAATGGCTTCCTATTTGTAATAGTTCATTCTTTTCATTTTCTTTATTTATCCAAATAATATCTCTCTGAGTATCAGTAGGATTGTATTTTGTTAAATAATTATTTTGAGTAGATTTTAATCCTGTGCCTATTGCTTTAAATGAATCTAAACTTTTGTAAATTCTTCTTCCTCTTCTTGCTACCATACCCCACTTTCTATTTAAATAAATATTTTTGTTACATTCATCAACAATTATAGACTCTGCTATTTTTCCTAATAATCTCATTACTGTTGGATGAGGGTCATCTGATGAAATATAAAGAATTCCATGCCGTAATAATCCTTCTTCATTTACATGAATTAATCCTAATTCTTTATCTAAAATATCAATTAATTTTTCTCCATACATTGTGGTAATTAACTGAGTATTTCTTTTTCCATGATTCCATTCATCTAATAACTGATAATTTTTATTTGGATGTATAATTCCATTAGAATCCATTGTTGTAATAACAAGTTTTGGATAATTGTTACCTAATATATTTTCTTTCTGTATCAACACAACACCTTTTTATTTGAATTGAACTCATATCCTTTTAAGCATCTTTCTATACTCCCTATCCAAATACTCATCAATAGCGTCAGCATCAATATGACCTTTATTCCACCAAGCATTAACCTCTTTTAATCCAAGTTGTCCAAATCGTACCCAAGCTAATAAATTTGTTCTTAACAAAAATGTTACCATATCTCCACCTGAACGAATACCTGCATCAACACCGTCAATAAGACAAAGTGTTCCATGCCCGACTAACAACATTCTTCTAACTTCGGGTATATTACCACTAGGAATAGAGTCTTTCCACTCTCGTTCATGATAAAAATGAGATTTCATTGTATACATAAATCTAATCAATAACTCTGTTGTTAAAACTGGTACTGCCATTGCCATTGAATGTCTTGAATCATAACCATTTTCAAAAATAGTTGATGTCATTTGGGCAAAAGTAAGTTTTACGGTTTTTTTATTATTTTTATTAGGAGTATAATTAAATTCTCCAAAATCCATCAATTGAAATAAACTATAAAAAGGTATTGGAACACCCATGCCTCTTCCATCTTTTTTAACAGTTCCTGAAGAACCTGCCCAATCTGACATAATATGACCAAACCAATTTGCAAATCCACAAAATATTTTTGCTATAAAATTGTCACCCTGCAATTCAGATGTTTCCGTATCAATAGTTATTAACTTACCTTTTATAATAAATGATGATGTATTGGTAAATTGATTAAGTATTGAAAAAAATAATCCTATTAAATCAGGGGAATGTCCTAAACTTTTTAAATGATGGTTTTTTGCAGTTAACTTTTTGCCTTTACTCCCTACTCCATCTATAGATGTTTGGTCATAATTAACTTTGAACTTACCTTCTAAATAGCCTATTGCACTAGCTGTTGTATTGCTTCCTTTTTCAACTGCTTTATCTTTGTCCCAACCTACAAATTCAGCAAATTTTTCTGTAATTTTATTTGCTTGTTCATCTGCGATATTTCCCAATTTACTATCAGTTGGCATTCCTCCAAATAGAATATCAATTAACCCTCCAATAACCCCACAAGTTCCTGCTATCATATAATCATATTTATTACAATTGGCATTTTTAAGTGTAAATTCTTCTTTTATTTGTTTTTGAAGCTCAACTTGTTGGGATTTTGTCATGAGATGCTTAAATGGGTCTTCTTCTAGGTTTAAATTATGTTTAAATCCATAATCTTCAATTGAATTAATGTAATCATCCCAACTTGTATTATCATTAAGTTTTATATAGTCTATTTCAGATACAGTAGATATATTTAATTTTTCAGTATCAACAGAAAGTTCACTCTCTATATTTAATAATTCTTTTGTACTTGTATCATTTGATACTACTACAGAATTATTTTCTAATAAGGTACTCATTTCCAATAACATCTTATCAAGTGCTTCATCATTGGAAGTTTGTTCTTTTTGTAATCCTGATAATATATCATCAATTTCAGATATTTTATTTTCAGTATTATTTAATTGATGTTTTTGAATCCTTAAAGCATTTCCTTCATCTTTTAAATAATCTTTTTTCATCCAAAGATACCTTTTACTAAACTTGAAGCCTTTGAAGTAATAATATTTCCCATATCAAAATAACCTAATGCTTGAAAAACTTGTGCCATTTTATCCAATATTTCAGTTGGTATATTTTGCTTTAAAGCATATAACCTGAATTCGATAAAAATTAAATTAATATAAGTCCCATACAAGTATTATTTTGAGAGCTTTTATTAATGGAATTAATAAGTAAAACTCTATCCTTTTCAGTAAAATTAATAGAAG
>JAMOOP010000140.1 GCA_027065385.1 Campylobacteraceae bacterium
GTCTTTGGGTCTTTATGAAGATGATGAATGTCTTAAAGATTTATGATGTTGATTCTCTTTTTGCCTTTAAAGAGCAGATTGGGGATATGATGGGATTGGATATTTAAGTTGTGTAGAAAGGTATGGAATTATATCTTGTTTTCTAAGTTTAATAGTTTTATAATAAATAAAAAGGATAAAAAATGTTAGATATAGAAAATAGTAAAGTTTATCTAGTAGGAAGTGGTATAGCATCACTTGCCTCTGCTGTCTATCTTATAAAAGATGCTAAAATTAAAGCTGAAAATATTATTATATTAGAACAAAACTCTATTACAGGTGGAGCTTTAGATGGCTCTGGTGACCCTGATAATGGATATGTAATTCGTGGTGGACGAATGCACGAGAAAAAGTATCAATGTTATTGGGATTTACTATCAAATATTCCATCTTATGATGACCCAAATATTACAGTAACTAAAGAGAGTATGGAGTTTAATGAACGATTTATCTCTCATGCACAAGCTAGATTAGTAAAGGGTGGTAAGAGAGTTGATTTATCATCTTTTGGTATTCCTAAAATGGAACAGATTAAACTTATGGAGTTACTCTTTATTCCTGAAATGTTTTTAGATAATAAAACTATAGAAGAGTGGTTTGAACCTGAATTTTTTGAAACTAATTTTTGGTTAATATTTACATCTATGTTTGCTTTTCAAAGATGGAGTTCAGTAGCAGAGATGCGTCGTTATATGAAACGATTTATGCACTTAATGCCTCAACTTAAATATATTGGTGGAATATTAAGAACTAAATATAATCAATATCACTCTGTAGTAGTTCCATTAAAGAGATATTTAGAAGAGAGAGGTGTTTTGTTTAAATTAGAATATCAAGTAGTTGATATTGATTTTGATATAGATGAGAAGAGTAAAAGAGCCACCTCTTTACATATAAAAAAAGGTGAAGATATAGAACTATTAGAGATAAAAGAAGAGGATTATATATTTATTACAAATGGTTCAATAACAGATAGTACAGATAATGGAGATTTAAATAATGCACCTATACTTAAAGGTGTAGAGAGTTCAGGAGCATGGCAATTATGGAAACAAATTGCTAAAAAAGATAGCTCATTTGGAAATCCTAGTGTTTTTTGTGATAATATAGAGCTTCAAAAGTGGTACTCTTTTACTGTAACACTTAAAAGTGATACTTTTCATGATTATATGGAAAACTTCTCTGGAAATACAGATGGAACAGGTGGTTTAGTTACTATGATTGACTCTAATTGGTTAATGTCTATTGTTATTGCTAGACAACCTCACTTTCCAAATCAACCAAAAGAGGTTAAAATATTTTGGGGATATGGTCTATATCCAGATAGAGAAGGAAACTATATTAAGAAAAAGATGAGTGATTGTAGTGGTAAAGAGATACTTCAAGAACTATTCTATCATTTAAAAATAGAAGATTTAACGAAACCTATTATAGAAAGTGATAAGTTAATTAACTGCATACCAACAGCCATGCCTTTTATAGACTCTCTATTTATGCCAAGGGCTAAAGGTGACCGTCCATTAGTTATACCAAAAGGTGCTAAGAATTTTGCATTTTTAGGGCAATTTACAGAGATAGAAGATGATTGTGTATTTACAGTTGAGTATTCCACCCGTTCAGCACAAGAGGCTGTTTATGGTCTTTTTGATTGTGGTAAAAAACCTATACCAGTTTTTATAGGAGCGCATAATCCAATAGCTATGATGAAAGCTTCACAAGCTATTGCAGAATAGTTAAAGAGAGAGATTTTCTATCTCTCTTTTAAGACTGTTTAGTAATAACCCTTTTTGTTATTAATCTTAATCCAATCTCTAGTAAAAATGCCAATACAAATCCACCTGCAATAAAATATCCAACATTAGGAATATGTTTACTTGTATAGTTTAATGCTAAGACAATAGCTATACCTATTGTAATAATAGCTAAAGCTATTAATAGTTTAGATGCACCAGTTTTTTTAATTTTTAGAAGATGTCCAATATGAACTAATCCATGAATAAATAGAATAGATATAGAACCAATAGCTGCAATCTCATTTAGATTAAAAAAGAGAACAAATATTATAAGTATTATTGTACTTACTATTAATCCTTCGCTACTATGCCATATATTCCGTCTATATACTTCTGGAAGTTCTCCATTTTTTGCCATTTGATAAGTTACATTTGTAACGGCATAAAGGTTTGCATTAATTGAAGATGCTGTTGATATTAAAGCAGCTATTGCCATAATAGTAAATCCAACTTGTCCAAATACAGGTTTTGCAGCTTCAGCCAACGCATAATCTTCTGCTTTTATAATTTCAGGTAGTGATAAATTTCCAAAAACTGCAAAAGTTACTGCTACATATAAGACCATCACCATTACAATAGCAATTATCATTGCTTTTAACATTGTCTTTTGAGGGTTTTCCATATCTTCTGCTGTATTAGTTATAACCCTAAATCCCTCATAAGCAAAAAATGTTAAAGCAATAGATGAAAATACATTTATAACAGGTGGAGCATCTTTTATTGATAAAAGTTCAGGTTTAATATAGAATGATACTGCAACTGTAAATATAACAATGATTGATAATTTAATAATTACAATAATATTTTCACTCTCTGCAATAAGTGAGCTACCTGCAAGATTTATACTCATAAATAGTAATAATATTCCAATAGCATATATATTAGTCCACATTGTTATATCAACACCAACTATCATAGAGGCATAAGTTCCAAAAGTTTTAGCCACCATTGCAATAGCCACCATTGCAGAGAGATAAAATAGAACAGAAACTGAACCAGAAAATACACCTTCACCATAACATTGAACTAAATACTCAACTATCCCACCACGACTAGGGTAAATTGATGCTAATTTAGCCAATGAGTAGCCACTAAGTAGAGCTATAATTCCACCAAATATAAATGAAATCCAAACCAAATTACCAGCAATAGCTCCAGCTTCACCTAAAAGTACAAAGATACCAGCCCCAACCATAGAGCCAATACCTAAAAATACAGCACTCCATAATCCGAATGCTTTTTTCTCTTTAGTTATCATCTATATCTTCCAAATATGCACCACCTACAAGTAGAGCAATTCCATCAAATATTAGACTAATTCCTATAAATAGACCAACAAGCCATAAAGAGTTCATAGGCCAACCAATAATAAATATAATACCCAAAATAAGAGAGGTTGTAGCGTTAATTAACCATAACCACCAATGTCTATCTTCTCTTAAAGAGTATGCTAATCCAAATCCTGCAAATGCGTCCATAAAGAAGTAGATAGCAAATACTAATCCTAAAGTAGCAACTCCGTGCATTGGATAAAATAGCATAATAAGAGATGCCCCAACCAATAGAACTGATTTAAGCCAACCTGCCCAATCATGCTTATTACTTATCCAAGTAAACCAACCAGAACTAATTCCTGCAAAAAGCATAAGATAAGAGACAAATACCACAGCACTCATTGACATAAATGTAGGAAATACAACACCTAGTGTTCCTAAAATTATAAATAATATACCTGCTATTTTGGCATACTTTTTCAATTTTCTTACAATACTTCTATTTATATCTATCTGTATAGTAGAGTTATTCCACATAATTTTTCCTTTTTTTTAATATATTATAACCAATATAATAGCAGAATATATGCAACAAATGTTGCATATTGTCTATTTTATAACTTTATTTTTATAATATAAATGAATTATTAAGTGTTTAAATTAGTAAAGCTATTTTTTTTAATATATTTAAATGCAACTATTTTTAGATATAATTTTCAATGGAAAATCTAAATATTCTATTAGGTTTTACTAAAATTTATGGAATGGAGTTGTATGAATTTACATACTTATAAGATAAAAGAAGAGTATAAAAGAGGTGTAGCCTATTTTTCAATGGAGTTTGCTATAGACCAAGCATTAAAGACATATTCTGGAGGATTAGGTTTTTTAAGTGGCTCTCACATGAGAAGTGCTTATGATTTAGGTCAAAATGTTATTGGTGTAGGAATGCTTTGGAGTTATGGCTATTATGACCAGACAAGAGATGAGCATAAAGATTTAAAAGCTAACTTTATACGAAAAAGATACTATTTTTTAGAAGATTTAAATATTGAGGTTAAACTAAATATAAATAATCACCCAGTATATGTTAAAGCACTACTACTTAAAGCTGAAACTTTTGGAACAGCTCCTATAATATTTTTAACAACGGATTATTATAAAAATGACCATTTAGCTTGTACTATTTCACATAAGTTATATGATGTATATGAAGATACTAGAATTGCACAAGAGACAGTTTTAGGTGTTGGAGGTGTAAAAGTTTTAGAGGCTTTAAATCAAAAAATAGATATATATCATCTAAATGAGGGACACGCTTTACCTTTAGCTTTTGAGCTATATAAAAAGTATCCAAGTCAAGAGAAGCTTAGAGAACATATAGTATTTACAACTCATACACCTGAAAAAGCAGGAAATGAAGTTCATAATATTTATAAACTAAAACAGATGGGATTTTTTGCAGATTTAACTTTAGATGAGGTACGAACTGTAACAGGAATAGAAGATGATAACTTCTCTTTAACACTTGGAGCATTAAGAGTCTCTAAAATAGCAAATGGTGTCTCTAAACTTCATGGAATAGTATCTAATGATATGTGGAAAGATTATCATAATATAGCACCTATTACATCTATTACAAATGCTCAAAATAGAAAATATTGGGCAGATGACCAACTTTTACACTTTTTTAATACAAATGAAGATTATGAGATAGTAGGTAGAAAGAAACATTTAAAAAAGAAACTATTTGAGATAGTAGCAGACCAAACAGGAAAACTTTTTGACCCTGATGTTTTAACTATTGTATGGGCTAGAAGATTTGCAGAGTATAAAAGACCTAATCTTTTAACTTATGATATGGAAAGATTTAAAAAACTTGTAACTAGTAATGGAGATAAAAAGGTTCAGATTATTTGGGCAGGAAAACCATATCCATTTGATATGAATGCAATACATATTTTTAATGAACTTCATCATCTATCATTAGATTATCCAAATGTTGCAGTTTTAATTGGATATGAGTTAAAACTATCTTCAATGCTTAAAAAAGGGTCTGATATTTGGTTAAATACACCTAGAATAACAAGAGAAGCTAGTGGAACTAGTGGAATGACTGCATCTATGAATGGTGTTATTAACTTCTCTATTAATGATGGTTGGATACCAGAGTTTGGTGTTGATGGAGTTAATAGTTTTATTATTCCAGCAGACCCAACTTTAAATATAGAGACTCAAGATAGAGAAGATTATCTAAATATGATGAATATTTTAGAAGAAAAAATTATTCCTATGTATTATAATAATCAAGATGAGTGGTTAAAGATAATGAAAAGTTCTATGAGAGATGTAAATCCATATTTTAACTCTTCAAGAATGGCAGATGAGTACTACTCTAAAATGTATAATCTTAATGATTAACTTTAGTTAAAATATATGAAAAATATATTTAAAGAGAAGCAAAATGGAGTCGTTCTATTTTTAGGACGAGTTCCAAATTTTACAGAGGCAGAAATAAAAACTTTTTTAGAAGAGCAGGGTATGCAGTATGCCAATAGATATAAGGGGCAAGAGGTAGCTTTAGTAGTATTAAGTAGTATGCTAACACCTTTAGAGGAGCAAACCTCTTATGATTTATATGATATTGGTGTACCTGATATATCATTATCTAAATTTGAAGAGTATTTTACAGAACATATTAAACCAAACTCACTTATTATGTCTATAAAACTATCTAATGACCAAGATAGATTAAAAAGATTATTAAAAAATGAGGCATTTTCAGATGAGGTATATTTAAAACTATTTAAATTATATAATTGGGGAGATAATGGAATTCATGAAAATAATGATAATAGAGATATAACTATATCTTTTGTAAAAAGATTTTATAAACCAGATGGATTTAGAGACCCTGCTATGGTATATGCTCCTACAACTGTTATGAATATAGCACAAGAGAGCAGAGATAGTACTCTTTTAAATGCAATGTTAAGTATGCCAAATCATGAAATTAAGATAAGTCAAAGAGGAGAAAAAAGACCTAAAAATATAAGAGAGCAAATAGCCTTTAATGAGTATATATCACAAGAGAGTATAAAAAGACTTTTAAGTTTTAATAATATAGATATTAACTATTTTTTAGCATCAAATAGTCTATTAACTCCAACTCAACAAGAGCAGATTTTTAATAAATCTAATAATAATATTAAAATGATGTTAGCACATAATATTAATTTATCTGATAATTTATTTAAAAAATTACTAGATAAAAAAGGAGATATAGCAAAAACTCTTCTTAGTTTTCAAAAGATAGATAAGAGTAGATTAGAGATAGTTTTATCTAAAGAGTTAGATTTTAATATATTATCATATATAGGAGATAATTTAAATATTAAAGATATTATAGAACCTCTTTTAGACTTAAAAATTAAAGAGTTAGATTTTAGATTAGCATCTAATATATCGATAGAAGAGAAGTATCTAAAACTATTATATAGTAGATATAAAAATAAAATAGCTATAGAGTTATCTAAAAATTTAAATTTACCAAAAGAGATAATAGAGGAGTTTTATAAAAGTAAAAATATAGAAATTATTAAGGCTTTAGCTATAAACACATCTACTCCAACTAAAATATTAGATAAGATGTGTGAATTAAATAACAAAGAGTTAAATACTCTTTTAGCATCTAATCCATCTGTTAGTTTAAAATATTTAAGAGAGTTTCAATTAGACTCAACACTTATAATGATTTTAGCTAAAAATAAGAGTTATGGAGAAACTGTTTTAAATAGACTGGGGATTTAAATAGCCCTCTTTTTAGAGGGTTATAAAAATATTTAAAAACTCTCTAATAGAGTATTTTCTTTATCTCTAATATCAACATTATTTAAATATGTAAGAGGTAAAGATGTTGGTCTTATAGAATATAGACTAGATACCTTTTCACAAACAGCTTTTCTTCCTCTTGTTGAGTTTATAAATTGAACTATAAACCTTGAATCTATCTCTATATGAGGTTTCATTCTAATAGCTGCCATATAGTGAGGTATAACTAAACCAGATTGACCCTCTTCAACAAAACATGCTATCATTGGAAAATATAGACTTACTATTACATCACCCTCTTGGGTTAAGTTTTTAGGTAGAACCGTTTTATTACTATCTACATTAATGAGTTTTCGCTCATCAATAAAAGAGATAGGTTCTAGTGAGAGCATAGTAAGCTCTTTATAAATATGATGGCTATCTTTATCTTCTCTCTCTTTTAAATGAGTACCTTTAATAATATTTGCTATCTCTTTTAGTTTCATAATAAATTCCTTAAATTTTTCTTTAATTAATAGGATAATTATATTAGTTATTGCTTTAATATTAAATTAATATTAAGTGAAATATTTAAAATAAATACATAAGCTAAACAAAATGTAATATAAACTATTTAAGATTTTTGTTATAAATTATATGAAACTAGAAAGTAATATTTTTTAACATAGAGAGAAGATAGAGCCTATCTATCTTCTATAATCTTTGAGGCATTTCATCTTTAAATGCTAACTTTTCAGCATTTTCTAGTATCTCTAAAGCACCCTTTTCTATTATAAGAGTAGCAAGTTCCACTCCTAAATCTTGGCAATTTTCTTTTGAAGAGATTAGAGATTTATGTAGAATATTTGTTCCATTTGGATACCCTATCATTGACTCTATTTTTACAATACCTTCGTCTATTGTGGCATTAACTGCAACTGGTGCTGAACACCCTGCACCTATTTTAGAGATAAAGTCTCTTTCTAGTTTTGTTAAAAGGTAGCTATCCTCATCGTTTAAAAAAGATGCTACTTCTCTAATTTTACTATTAGAACTTACTATCTCTATACCTAAAGATGCTTGTCCCATTGGAGGTATCATTATAGAAAGAGGCAATTTCTCGGTAAAAGGAATATCTTTTAGTAAATCTAATCTTTTAAGACCAATATAGGCTAAAATAATAGCATCATATTGACCCTCTTTTAGTTTTCTAAGTCTAGTATTTACATTCCCTCTTAAATCTTTAACCTTTAAATCAGGTCTAATTTTAAGTAGTT
The DNA here is from genome assembly GCA_027065385.1 of Campylobacteraceae bacterium. GTDB lineage: Bacteria > Campylobacterota > Campylobacteria > Campylobacterales > Sulfurovaceae > UBA1140. Next base: position 8,194 of record JAMOOP010000140.1, read on the forward strand.
GCATTCTTCTTCTTAAACTTGTTGTTCCAACGGTTGCACCTTGTGGTAACTCATCTAATGAACTAAATTTATGTGAAAGAAAAACATCAGATTGGTCTTGACGAGTAGTAATTGCTACTAGCTCTAATCCATCTGGAATATATGTTGGAACATCTTTTAAAGAGTGAACAGCCATATCAGCATTTCCTGCTAACATCTCATCTTCTAACTCTTTTGTAAAGTGACCTTTTCCTCCAATTAGAGCTAAAGGTTTATCTAAAATCTTATCACCTTTTGAAGTAATCTCATTTAATTCAACTTTAATTTCAGGAAACTGCTTTTCTATTCTATCTTTTATATGATATGCTTGCCAAAGAGCTAAATTACTAGCTCTTGTTGCTATTATTAACTTATTCAAAGAGACTCACTTATATTTTATGGTAAGAGCTTTTTATAAGCTTCTCTTGTTTTATCCCATTTACCATCAAGATAAATAGTAGGAGTTCCTGCCACCATTGATTTTGTTGCTGTATCTTGGTCATGTTTTAACTCATCAGCAATATTTTTTGCATCAATATCTTTCTCTGTAATCTTTAAATTATATTTTTTATTAATTTTACCTAAAATTTTAGTAGCATTTCTCTCTTGTGGATTAAACTCTAAAGAGTACATATCAATAACTGTATCAAAGTGACCTTTTTTCTGCTCTATAACCATAGCTCTTGATATTGCATCTGAAACTGGATGAATACGAAGAAGAGGCATGTGATAGTAGTATAGTGCAAAAGTTTTAGGGTTCTCTTTTACAGCTTTATATATTCTAGGAACTATCTCTTTACAGAAGGGACATTGTGGGTCAGAGAAGATTAAAATCTTATGTTTAGCATCTTTATTTCCTGCAAATAGATGTTTATCATTATAAACATTAGGGTTTAGTTCAGGTTTCAGTTGAGACTTTAAATCTTTACCTGTTTTCATATTAATAAGTGTAGGAACAGCAAAACCATCTTTTACAAAAATTGTCTCTGGAACATTCACTTTATCTGTTACAGTTGGAGTTTTTTTTACCTCTGCATGAATATTTACAAAAAATGCTTCCCAACCTTTTGGATTAGTTAACTCTTTTTTACCAATCATATCAACACTCACAACTTTAATTCGTGAGTTATTTACCATGTGATTTTTGATATAGTCTTGAACTTCTGCTTCAGAAGTTCCAGCACTAAGACTTAGAGTTGCTAATAGAGTCGTACTCAATAATTTCGACATCAATGACATTGTCATCTCCTTTTTTATTTGAATTTTTCATATTAATTTTATTTTTTACAGATGGTATTGTACCACCCATTTGTAAAAAGAAAGAGTATAAAATAGCTATTACTCCAATAAAGTCAGAAAAAACCCCTGGAATAATCAAAAGTATAGCTCCTAAAAGATAAGCTGTAGCAGAGTCATGAAAACTTTTACCATCTAATTTTCCACTAGATAGAGAACCGAAGCTTTTTATAAAAGATAGATGAGCATTTTTAAGTAGTCCCATACCTATCATAAATGTACTAAGTATCCATATAACAGAGCCTAAAAAACCTATCTCTGAACCTACGGCTAAAGAGAAATATAGTTCAAGAAAAAAGTATGGGATTATAAATATCATTAAGTTAACCTCTCTGATATATTCTCTTCTAAAGATAACTCCTCTTTAATAAGACCATTTCTAGTAATAAGTTCAATTTTACCATCTTTTATATCATTACCCACAACAATAGCATAAGGGAAACCTATAAGTTCAAAATCCTTCATCTTTACTCCAAAACCTGTTTTTTTATCTGCTCTATCATCTAATATTACAGGTATACCTTTCTCTAATAGACTATTATATATATCTGTAGCCACTTTTATCTGTTCACTATTTTTAGCCTTTGCCACAATTATATCAACTAAAAAAGGTGCAGACTCTTTTGTCCAAATACACCCTTTATCATCGTGGTTCTGCTCTATAATTCCCGCAAGTAACCTACTAACACCTATTCCATAAGTTCCCATAATAAAAGGTTCTAATTTCTGTTTCTCATTTAAAAATTCAGCCTTCATAGGTTCAGAGTAAACAGTTCCTAATTGAAATATATGACCTGCTTCTATACCTTTTGTTTGGCTAAGTTCTCCTCCACACTTAGGACAAACAGACTCTTCTTCACTTAAAACTTCAATATTTGCCCCAAAATCACAACTACTGCACACCATAATGGTATCTTCACCACTATCAGCCAAAATCATAAACTCTTTAGACCCAGCACCACCAATAGCACCACTATCAGCTTCAACCACTCTAAACTCTAATCCAAGACGACTAAATATCTTTTTATAAGTCTCCTCCATTAGATGAAATTCTCTAACCATATCTTCATGAGTTGCATGAAAACTATAAGCATCTTTCATTAAAAACTCTCGACCTCTCATTAGTCCAAATCTTGGTCTAACCTCATCACGAAATTTCCAATTTATCTGATACATATTAACAGGCAACTGCTTATAACTCTTAACTGTTTGACGAACCAAATTAACCATAGCCTCTTCATTAGTAGGACTTAATACAAAACTATTTTCATGTCTATCTTTAAATCTTAAAAGCTCTCTACCAAACTTATCAGCTCTTCCTGTCTCTTCCCAAAGAGAGATAGGTGTAACTATTGGCAAATGAACCTCTTGACAACCTGCTTTATCTAACTCATCTTTAACTATAGCTCTTACTCTATCAAGTGTTATTTTTCCAAGTGGTAAAAAATTATATAGTCCACTCCCTCCAGATTGCTGAATAAATCCAGCTCTTAATAGAAGTTTATGAGATGCCAAAACAGCATCATTTGGACTCTCTTTTGTTGTTGGAATTAACATTCTTGAAAATTTCATTTTTAATATCCTAATATTACTTTTTAAAGTTTTTAATTATTATATCTAATGTATCTAACGAGAAGTTAAATTTATTATTTTTTATAAAGATAGGGTATAAATCTTGGGGAAATTATACTTTTCTTTTATGTTTAGAATATAATACGAGATAAGTTTTGATATAATTTTTAATAAATTTAATATAGAGGTATAAAATGAGTATGCAGACTATACAGTTAGATATTAGCAATGATATTTTTGATAAAGTAATAGCGTTTTTAGAAATTTTACCAAAAAGTAAGATTAAATTTAAAATAGTAGATAATATTTTTACTGCTACTGCACCTAAAAAAAATGAGAATAAAGAGATTTCTTTGCAAACTCTTCAAAGTAAATCTATGGGTAAGACTTGGGATAATAAAGAAGATGAGGCTTGGAATGAGTTATAAAAAAGGCGATATTGTACTAATAAACTTTCCATTTACAGATTTTTCTAAAGCTAAAAAACGACCTGTTTTAATTATTAAAGATGAAAATAGACTTAATGATTTTGTTTGTTTTCAAATTACATCTAAATCAACACAAGATGCACTTTATCCTATGGAAAAGCATTATATAAAAGAAGGAGAATTAAAACTTATATCATTTGTAAAATATGATAAATGTTTTACTCTTAGTTCTGATATTGTTTATAAAAAATTGGCTTCTGTTAATGATGATTTGTTGAGTAAACTTAAAGAGCTTTTTTGTTCGGAGATTTTTTAGTAAGTTATGAGAGAATTTTACAAAATATAAAAAGGGTAATTAAAATTGCTAAAACTTAAAGTATTACCAGCAAATTGTGGAGATAGTATTATCATTAGTTTTAATGATGGGGATAGGATAAAAAATATTTTAGTAGATGGTGGAGCAGGTACTGTTTATGATGATATTTTAAAGGATGAAATAAAAAAGATTAAACGAATTGGTCAAAAAATTGATTTATTGATTGTAACTCATACAGATACCGACCATATTGGTGGTATTATTAAATTTATTGAAGATGACTTTTTAAATAATTGTATAGAAGAGGTTTGGTTTAATAGTTGGACTAATTTTGATGGAAAACCTGTTAAATTATCTCATAATAGAGAAAAAATCTCAAGAATAAGTGCTAGAACTTTAGAAAAGAAATTATTAAAAATGAATATTTGGCAAAATAAACTTATAGTCCAAGGTATTTATCGAAACTATAACAAAGCTAAAATAATGGTTATATCTCCAAATCAAAACAGTCTTGAAGCATTAAGAGGTTATCTTAAATCAGAGTTTCAAATATCAGAAGCAGATGATAGAAAAAAGAAAATTAAAGTATTACAAGAACGAAATTTTAAAGAGAATGATGCAATACCAAATGGTAGTAGTATTGCTTTTGTCTTTGAGTATGATTCTAAAAAGATACTTTTTACAGGAGACAGTTTCCCCTCTATAATTTTAGAGGGATTAGAAAAAATGGATTTTATAGATGAAACTAAAATAGATGAAACTAAAAAGGTAAAATTTGATTATATCAAAGTCTCTCATCATGCTAGTAAATATAATACAAGTGATGGATTTTTAGAAAAAATAGAGTGTAATAACTATATTATTACCACAATGGGTTGTAATGGAAAACCGAACAAAGAGACTTTTGCAAGAATTTTAAAATATCATGAACCTCTAAATATATTTTTTAACTATAAAACAGCAAAAACAGAAAATATTTTCACTTCTCATGACCTCAAAAATTATCAAATTAATCAAACATATTTAGAAGATAATCCTGAACCTTATGTAATAAAAGTGTGTTAGATGATTTTAGAGATAAACAACTTAAATGAGATTATTGTTAGGGTGAATGGAGGTAGTGGAGTAATTCTAAAATTTGAAAGTGATAGAAAGTGTTATATTTTAACTGCTTATCATAATATTGAAGATTTTATAGAATATAATGAAGAGATTGAATTACTTGGTGATGAAAATAACCCTTATAATATAATTAAAGAACCATTTTATGATAAACACAATGATTTTGCTTTATTGGAGATTGAGTATATAAATAAAAATATACCTATTGTAAAGTATGATAAAAATATATCTCCTGATGATAAAATAATTTTTATGGGATACCCTGATAAAGGGGAAGAAAAAAGAAAAGATTTAAGTGGTAAAGTTAATGAATGGAATAGAACTAAAACATCAATTAAAGTTCTTGAAGAGAATATACAGGGTTCATTTGTTGTAAAAGAAAAAACGAATGAAGTAATAGTAGGCTTTTCAGGTTCAGGAGTTTTTAAAAAAGATGGACAAAAGTTATCACTAATAGGAATTTTAAAATCTTTACCAGAAGAAGATTTTGATTATAAAGAGATTTCTTGTGTGCCGATTGAAAAAATATTGGAGTTTATTCAAAATAAAAATTTAGCGAAGTTGACTTTTGCAAATCCATTAATGGCTGAATGGAATAAAATAAAACATGAAGATGAAAGAAATTTAAAAGATAAATTAGAAGATGCTTGTCCTAAAATTAAAAAATATAGAGTTAATCAATATATTAGACAAGCAACTTTAGGAAAGGCTGAACAATTAATATATAGTGAACGAGAAATTAGTACTATTCGCTATATGATGTTTGATGAATGCCAAGATGAATTAATGTCTTTTATTGAAAATAATGAAGATAATAATAGTTTAACATTTAATGATATTAAAAATCTATTAGAAAATTATATCAAAAGAGCTAAAAAGATTATTGATGATAAAAGAGATGAATATCAATATGGTAATTTTAGCAATGATATAATTAAAAAAATTATTTTAGATTTAATTGATAGTTGTTATCTTTCTTTTGATGAGGAGGGTATTTATGAATAAAACTAAAAAATCTGCAAAAAAAAGAATGATGTTTATTCAAAATGAAGATTATAATTTTCTAGCTTATAACCTATTACTTTTTTTGGATGAATTTAAATGTTATAGTGAGGAAACGAGATTTAGAGATTTTAGAAAAATAGCTTATTTAATAGAGTTTATTAGTAGTTCAAAACAGATAGGTGAATATGATATTTTTGAGTTAAGTGATATTTATTTAAATGCACAATTAAAGAAAAAATTGTTATCTCATCTAATTATTACTTTGCAAAATAAAGATTATTTAGATATATCATTAAACAGAACACATAAAACTATTGAACTATGGATAAAAAAAGAAAATATACCAAAAGATTTTTTTGATAAACAAAGATTTAAAAGAGAAATATCAAATATTAGAAAATTAAAAAAAGAATTCAAAATTACAAAAGTATCAAAATTAATTAAATTAATAAATGATATTTTTACAAGTAGAGGAGTTTCCACATGGGAAGTTTAGTTATAAGACAAGTCGAATATAGTGGAGATAAATATTATTTTAAATCTCCTAATTTTAGTAAAGGTATTAATGTAATAAAAGGAGACAATGGTTCAGGAAAAACTACTTTAAGTTTTTTTATAGAGTATGCTTTAGGTGGAGATATTAAAGTTTTCAAAAAACCCAAAAAAAATTCAAAGAAAAATAAACAACAAGAAAAATATAAAGAGATTATAGAAGATACAAATAATTTTATTTTACTTAGTATTGAAATAAATGGTAAGTTATTTTTATTAAAACGATTTATAGATAAAAATGATATTTTGGTAGAAGATAGTAACAAAAAAATTGAAATTTATTGTGTTAATCGGCAACATTGTCAAACCAAAGTTTTCTCAGATTGGTTTTTAGATGAACTAGGAATTGAACGATTTGAATTGAATTTGGGTACAACAAGTTGGTATTTTAATTTCAATGACCTTTTTAGACTTTTATATTATGACCAAGATACAGAACTTATAAAAATTTATAAAAAACCCTCTAATAATAATTTTGTAAGTGACTCTATTATTATCCGAAAATCTATATTTGAAACATTAATGGGTACATCTTCTGATGAATATTTTTTTAAGTTAAATGAGTTAAATAATAGAAAGATAGAAAGGCAAGAAGCAAAAATTTTATTTGATGAGTTTTTAAAATTACATCCTAATTTAAATTCATCTTTAAAAGTTATAGAAGCAGAAAAAGAGATGTTGTTAATACAGATAGAAAAATTAGCGAAAAGTAGACTTGAATATCAAAAAAATCATACTAAAATAGATGATAAATTTAAAACTATTGAAGAGAAAAAAAGAAAATTAATAGAATTACAATTAGAAGTATCTAAAATAACTATTGAAAAGAACAATATGCAAATTGAAAAGCATAAAATAGAAGCATTATTACGACAAGAAAAAGATGAAATTGAATCCATTACAAAAACAATTTTTACTCATGAAAAATTAAATTTATTTGATTTTGAAATATGTCCTTTTTGTGCATCTGATATTGAGAAAAGAGATAATCGGTGTATTTGTGGGGCAATAGTAAAAGAGAATAACTATGAAAAATTTTTATATGATACAAGTGAGTATAAAGAGATTCTAAAACATAAAAATAAAAGTTTAGAAACTATTGAATTAGCTTTAAATTCTTATCAAGAAGAAATTTTAGAAATCAATAATAAACTTAATGAAATACAGAAGAAGATTACAAAATTAAATAAATTTATAAAAGAGGCTATTGAAACAATTGAGTATCAAGGAAATTCTCAAATAATAAGTAATATAGACGATAAGATATTGGAAATTAAAAATAAACTTTTTGAGTTAGATAAACAAGAAAAGATATATTGTCAAAAAGAAAATTATGAGAAAGAATATAATAAAAAAGATACAATTTATAAAGATACACTTAATGAATTTAATATTTTAGAAAAAGAATATAAAAAAAATCAAAAAAATATTATAAAAAACTTTAAATCCATTTATAATGAATTAATGAAAAAATCTTCAGCAAAAGTAAAAACAGCAGAAATAGATGAAGATTATATGCCTATTATTGATGGAGGAATTTATAGAGAAAAAAGTGCTAGAGTTCCAATAAGAATGATGTATTTTTATACCTTAATATCTATGGCATTAAAATATAATACTATAAAACATCCAAAATTTTTACTGATGGATACACCAGAGGATTCAGGAATAGATGAAGATAATATAGAAGAAAATATTGCTCTGTTTGATATGGCTATTGAATTAGCACAAAAGAACAATAATCAATATAATTATCAATTTATTTTGACTACAGGTTTAGAAAAATGTCCTAAAAAATATGAACAATATGTTAAATTGAATTTTAATAAGAAAAAAGGCGAATTTATTTTAAAAAGAAAATAATTTTAATTAAATTATAATTTAATTTTTTCAATAAAGGAAAAAAGAAAAATGACAATAAAACTAAAACAAAATCTATCCAACTACAATAGAGCATTAATATCTTTAGAGTCCAATATTAAAAAAATAAAAAAGATGAGTGAGGATATGGAGGATTTTGATATATATCGAGATAGTACTATTCAAAGATTTGAATATAGTATAGAGTTAGCTAAAAAACTAATGGCAAATTATATTGAAGCTATTGATAAAAGAGTTCATGGGCAGAGAATTATTATTAAAAAGGCTTATGAGTTTGAACTAATAGAGAGTGAGATATGGTTTGAGATGATAGATGATAGAAATATTACTTCTCATGAATATAGTGAAAAGTTAGCACAAGAGTTACTTTATAAAATATATGATTATGCGATTGAGCTTAGAAAATTTTATATTTTAATGTCTAAAGAGATATATAAACTATGAGATATGGTTTAAAGAGAGGTGTTATTAAGAGATTAAAAGAGTTTTTTGGTCAATATCCATTTATTGATGAGGTTAGAATTTTTGGTTCAAGAGTTAGGGGAGATTATGGAAGAAGTAGTGATATTGATTTGTCTATCTCTTCAAAAACTATGAGTAGTTTAGATTTTAGTAAATTAAAATTTAAATTAGATGAGTTACCAATATTATATAAAATAGATATAGTTCATTTTGAAAAGGTAGATAGTAATTTACAAAAAAATATAATAGAGAATGGTGAGATATTATAGTTACTTAGATTTTAATCTAAGTAAGATTTTTTATGATGCTCTTTTTTATATTTTTTCATATTTTTATCTTTTGTCTCTATATCAAATATCTCTTTAATCGCATCAACTCTTTTAGTAGAGCTACTTTCTGTTGAACACTCTCTTAAATTTAAAGTGGCATTGTGTAGAAAACGGTTAAACATCTGTTCTGCCATTTTTCTCATATTATCTTTATATTCAACTGGTACAAACTTTCTATTTGTTGCTCTCTCTAACTCTTTTTCAATAGCCTCTTTTGCTTGGAGTCTCATATCTCTTATAACGGGTTCTATAGATAAAACTCTAAGCCATCTATAAAAATCTACCTTATATCTATCTACTATATCAATAGCTCTATTTGCCTGTTCCTGTTTTAGTGCATAGTTCTCCTTTGATATGCTTTTTAAATCATCTATTCTAAAGAGTTGAAGTTTTTGTAAGTTCATATCATCAATATCTCTAGGGATTGCCATATCAAACCAAACTCTATCTATATTATCACTCTCTACCATTTCAGGTTTAATAACAGTATCTTTTGCAGATGTTGCTGAAAAGAGTAACCGATACTTATTTAGATATTTATGAATATGCTCCATTGTATCGACTCTAACATCTTCCCCTAACTCTTTAGCTACTGCTTTTAATCTATCTTTATCTCTTCCTAATATTACTATATCACAACCTAATCTTAAAAGGTTTTTAATTGCAATAATCCCCATCTCACCAGCACCAATTACTACAGCAGTCATTCCTGTAATATTATCTCCATATATTTGGTGTGCTTGTGTTACTGCAACTGATGCAATAGATAGTGGATAACGAGAGATATTAGTCACATTTCTAACCTCTGCTGCACATTTCATGGCATAAGAGATTACACGATTTAGTTTTTTTCCTGCTGTTTTATTTTGAAAAGAGAACCTATATGCCTCTTTAACTTGACCTGTTATTTGAGACTCTCCAATAACTAATGACTCTAAAGATGATACAACAGAGAATATATGTCTAATTGCATCTGCATCATCATATCTTCCGTCCATATTTTTTAGTTCAAAAAAGGTAAGACCAGATTTTAGACTAAGCATACCTAAAACAGCATGATAACTAGAAAAGGCATCTTTTGTAGCAAGTACAATCTCTACTCTATTACAAGTTGATACTATATATGCCTCTTCTATAAAATCAAAAACTGTTAGCTTATCTAACATAGTTTTAATCTCTTTATCGCTAGAAAATGCTAACTTCTCTCTAAACTCTTGTTCACAATTTTTATGGTTAAATGAAACAACTTGATATGACATTTTAGAACTCTCTTTCTATCATAGCTTTAGCAATATTAGATAAATCTCTCTCTCCCATAGACTCCATAAGTTCTATAGCCTCAACTACAAGCTCTTTTGCCTCTTGGTATGACTTTTCTATAATTTTATACTTCTTCATAGCACTCTTAATCCATATAGCTTCATCTTCATTAAGTCTTTTTCTATGTAATGAAACTAAATATTCTCTATCCTCTTCGGCTAAAACCTCATAAAGATACATATATGGCAAGGTAACTTTCCCCTCCACAAAATCATGCAAAGCAGGTTTACCTAGTGTTTTGCTATCTGATGTAATATCTAATATATCATCTATCATCTGAAAAGCAATTCCTAAATTTCTCCCATATTTGCGATAAGCTTCACGATTTTTCCCAACTAAAATAGCTCCAGCTTCTGCACTAGCTTCCATAAGTGAGGCTGTTTTTTGATATAACATCTTTATATATGCCTCTTGATTGATATGAAACTTACGAGATAGTTCAACATCTGCTAACTCTCCTAGACTAAGTTGAACTACAGCATTTGATACTACTTTTGCTACAAGAGGTGATATATCTGTTAACTCAAAAAAAGCCTTAGAGTAGAGAATATCTCCCATCATAATAGCTGTTTTATCTCCATCACTAGCATTAACAGAGATTTTACCTCTACGAGTATAGGCATCATCAATTACATCATCATGTAATAGACTAGCAGTGTGTATCATCTCAACAGTAGATGCTGTCTTAATAGCTTTTAAACTATTTCCTGCAATCTTTAAAATTAGTTTTGTACGAAGTCTTTTTCCCTTTGGCAATTTTTTATAGAGTGATGATACTTTTGTATCATCAAGCTCTGCAATATACTGCTCTATTTTTCTCTCAACGGCATTTATCACCTACGAGTCCTTATTATTTTAATCTCTATTCACATTGAGTAACAATGTTACCTACAAGCTCTATATATAGGCTGTTTGTTCTGTCATCTAACTCTTTATCTATAACCATGCTCTTCATAAGTCTCTCATGCTCCTCTTCAAGACCTCTCTCTTCAAGTATCTTTTCGGCTATAGCAAATCGTCTAAACATTTTATCTAACTCCATCTCTACTATATTCTGATTTGCACTCTTTGCAATAGAAAAATAGTTACTCTTTGGCGTTCCTACAAACGCATCATCATCGTCAAAAATATTCATCATATTTTATCTCCATATTTTTTAATTTAAATTATTATATCTAATGTATCTAATGAGAAGATAAAATATAATATTATATTTTATCTTCGTAACAAGTAATAGATTAAATGGGGAGAACTATAACTACTTTTTCACTTAACTTTTTCTTTATCTAACGCTTTAGGGTCAAATTCACAACATTGACTAATACTCTTTTGTGGATATTTAATATACTCATATCCGTTTTTTATAGTATATATTCCAAATATTATAACGCTAATAGAAGCAATTTTAATAATAAGGTCTCGTAAAGAGCTATTTTTATATAGTCCCACAAAAAAACCTAAACTAAAAAGGGCTGGAATTGTACTAATTCCAAATATAAACATAACTAAAGCTCCATAAATAGCACTACCAGTACTAGCCGAAGTTACTGCAAAAAAGTAAACCAATCCACAAGGAAGTAACCCATTAATCATACCCAATATAAAAAAGCTATAGAGTGTTTTTGTTTGAAGTAGTTCTCTAAATAGTTTTCTATACCATGAAGCACTAGACATTGAGTGTTCTATTAATGTAAGAAATTTAATTTTTCCAGATAGAGATAGACCAGTTAATATCATAAAAATACCAGCTAATATTAAAAGTAGTCCATTTGCCATATTATTAAACATAGCAACACCACCTAAAAATCCAAACATAGCACCAAGTATCACATAAGTAGTTACTCTTCCTAATGAGTATAATAGATGAGCTAAAGCCTGTTTTGGTTTATTCCACCCCTCTTCTATTTTGGTACTACTATAGGCTATAATAATACCACCACACATTCCCACACAGTGGCTAAAAGAGCCTAAAAATGCAATAACTATAATAGAGACTATACTAATGCTTTCCATCTAGTTCCTTTTTCTCTTTTAATAACTGTTTTCTAATAATAGGATTTTCCATTGTCTCCCCTCTTAAAGTTAAAAGTCTCATCTCTTCAAAAGATATACTCTTCTCTCTTTTTTTCTCATAAGCTCCAAATCCATAGTGCATAGGTGTATCTTCATCTCTAGTATAGTGTGCCATTCTCCCATCTATCCAACGATTTGTATCTATACTTCTTACCCAAATAGTAGCTTTATCTCTAAATTCTCTCTCCTCTAACCATTTTATCATACCACCATGGTCATGAAAAAACCATGTTTTTCCATTTGGAGATACAACTTCTGACGCATATTTAATAGTATCAATTACCATACCACATTGACTATCTTGATATTTATGTAAAGTTATCTCTATAGGTTTTTTATCTATATTACCCTTTATCATGGTAATCATCTGCTGTTTTTTTGCTAATGTTAAAAAAATTGTAATAATTATAGCAACTATTCCAATAATTATAAGCAATGGTCTTAAAGATTTCAATTTATACCTCTGTTTTTTATTAAAAAGTATAATTATAGTACCTTTTTTTAGTTAAATTAGTGTTAAATGAAAAAAAATGTAAAAATTTCAAACAGAACATGTTTTATTTAATCTTGTTTAAGTTTATTTTTGTTATAATTCTCTTGTAACAACATACATCTTTAGTATCCCCCTATTTCTAAATCGCTAAAGATTGAAATTTATTCTCGTATGTTGTTACACCTTAAAGAGTTATTTCAAAATATCCTTTTCCCCTATTTTTAATAACTCTGCTATACAAATCTATCTTACCATTCATTGCTATAAAAAGACCATTCTCCTTTAATTGTAGTAGGTAGCCATAAGCAGAAGATAGATTTGCCGTAGCCTCTATGGGATTAATAGAAAATGGTTTCATTGCACCTGTTAAGATAATCTTTCTATTTAATTTTGCTAAATTAAGATAAGAGGCTGTTTTATCTATAGTATCTGTTCCATGAATAATAATAACTCTTTTATATTTAGATTTTTTAATAGTTTTTAGAATTTTTTTTCTATCCTCATCATCCATATCTAAACTATCTTTTCCTATTATATTAATAACTTTAAATTTAGTAAGCCAATTTTTAGCAATAGTCTCTACTGCTAAACCACTCTTATCTATCTCTAACTCTCCACTTATGGGGTTATATACCTTATTAAAAGTACCACCTGTATTAATAATTAATATTTTTTTCATTATGAATACGCCTTAATTTTAAAATTTATAGCTTATTCTATAGTAATAATGATAAAATACGCAATTAATTTTATTTATGGAGAGAATGATATGATAATGAAAGGCAAAAAAGGGATTGTCCTTGGAATTGCAAATAAGAAATCAATAGCTTATGGAATAGCAAAAGCGTGTCATGCACAAGGTGCCCAGATGGCAATTACATTTTTAAATGAGAGATTTGAGAGAAAATTAGCTCCTATTGCTGAAGATTTAGAGTGTGGTGCTAGATTTTACCCTTGTGATGTAAGTAAACCTGAGGAGATAAAAGCTCTAAAAGAGTCAATAGAAAAAGATATGGGTCAAATAGATTTTATAGTGCACTCAATAGCATTTGCTCCAAAAGAGGGTTTAGGTGGTAGATTTGTAAATATTCCAAAAGATGCTTTTGATATAGCAATGGATATTTCTGTTTACTCTCTTATTGAGATAACTAGAGAGTTAAAACCTGTTTTATCAAATAACTCTTCTGTACTTACGCTAACATATTATGGTGGAGTAAAATATATTCCAAACTATAATCTTATGGGAGTAGCAAAAGCTGCGTTGGAGATGACTGTTAAGTATTTAGCAGAAGATTTAGGAAAAGATGGTATTAGAGTAAATGCAATTAGTGCAGGACCTATTAAAACATTAGCTGCAGCTGGTATTGGTGATTTCTCATTCTTACTTAAATGGAATACAGCCCACGCTCCACTTAAAAGAAATGTAACAATTCATGAAGTTGGAAACTCTGGTATGTATCTATTATCTGATTTAAGTTCAGCAGTAACAGGAGAGATACACTATGTAGATAGTGGATTTAATATTATGGGATTACCTGCTGTTGAGTTTGATGAAAAAGGAAAGGCTACTATTGCTTGGAATGGAACAGATTAAAGATAGTAAAAACTACTTAAATAAAAAGGCTTTCTTTGATAAAGTTTTAACTATTTATGGAAGAAATGCTGTATTAGAAGCTTTGGAAGATAGAAGTTTAACTATTTATAAACTTCATCTATCCTTTTCAAATAGAGCATCTAAACAGTTAGATAAAATGGTAAAACTAGCTAAAAAAAGAGATATAGAGATTGTCTATCACAATAAACAGACTCTATCTCGTATCTCTAAAAACTCTAAACAAGACCAAGGGGTGGCTTTAGATATAGTTATGGAGTATGCCATAAGCGATAGAGAGTTTATAAAAAATAATAACTCATATAGAGTTATAGCACTTGATGGTATTAATAATCCTCAAAATCTAGGTATGATTATTCGTTCTTGTGTGGCTGGAAATATTGATGCTATTATTCTGCCTACAAAAAATTCAGCTCAAATATCACCACTTGTTATTAAAGCTAGTGTTGGAACACTCTTTAAACTTCCTATTATCAAAACTAATAGTCTCTATAAAACATTAGAGCTATTTAAAAACTCTAATGCCTCACTCTGTACCCTTTCAGCCTCTGCAAAGAGGAGCTATAGAGATGAGGTATATTCTAATAAAACTATTTTTATATTAGGAAATGAGAGTGAGGGGGTAACTAAAGAGATAGAAACTCTCTCTAATAGCTCTATCTCTATTCCTATGAGAAGAGGTGTTGAGTCTTTAAATGTGGCAGTTACTGCTTCGCTTTTGGCGTTTTTATAATTTATCTAATATAATTTTAGGTTTTTTAATTTAAACCTAAGATAGAACTTGACAAGAGAGCTATTTTATTCTCTTTACTTTCCAATATTTACCGTCTTTCGATTTATTTTTTTCTTCATTACATCTAGTAACTTTTTTTAAATATTTAGGTAAATTTAGTTCAAACCATATAATATCATCTTGATTTTTATTTTTCATAAAGCTTGGAATTTCTTCTAATTTTAGGTTTTTAGGTTTTTTAGGACTACAAAGTAAAAAATATGGAGTTACATTTTTAAATCTATCCCCTTTTTTTCCAAAAATTGCTTGTAATCTTTTAGCTTTACTTATAATTTGTTTATTTGTAAAAGAAGTATCACCTTTAGCCTCAATCATAATAATATGTGTTTGTCTTGAATAGTCCAAGAAAGCTATTATAAAATCTACATCTTCTTGTGTCGCTTTTATGCAATTTTTTTCAATTTTATATTTTTTTTCATCATTATTATCTTTAGTTAAAATTAAACTAGCATATATCCAATCTAAATGGTAATCCATTGCTGAAAAATAATTTTTTGGAATTTGCAATTCAATCAAATCGAAAATCTCTTTTAATTTATCTTGACTAAGTTTAAATTCAATATTACCAAGAAGTTGTCCAATTAAGTGAAATCTCTCTTTTCGATTAAACTCTTTTAAATGGTCAATTATATTTGAGGTTTTACTCTCTTTCATTTTTTTTCCTTAAAATTTTAGGTCATTTTTATAGCCAAACCCCATTTTTTATAAAATATAAAACTGGATAAGCAGTAACAATTAGAACATAGAGCATATTAAATATAAGAGAGTATTTATAACTACTCTCCGTTTTTTCATTTAATATCTCTAAAACCCCAACTCTAAGTCCATAAAATGAGCCTAAAAATAGTAAACTATATATTAAATATCCAATATAGTAATAATCACTTTGTAAAAAACAGAATGGGCAATGATGAGTTGGTAACTCATATATATATGTTCCAAAAAAAGATATTAAACTAATTAATGAGATAACTAGAAAAATTAAATTTATTATAGAAAATAGATATTTAATTCTAAACTTATATAAAATAGTCATTAAAATAGCACTTCCATAAAATATAGATAGAATAATAGCCGTTTTTATGCGTATAATATCACCAATAGCTGATGCACTACTACTAGAAAATAGTGTTCCACAGCAACTAACCATTTTATCTACATCTAAACTATTAAACATACTCCACATAAGAACTATCTCTATTAAAAAAAATATATAAGCAATTATAAAAAACTCAAATTTAATCTTAGTATATGGCAAATTTATATTTTTAATATCTAAATAGTGAATAGTAAGCCACAATCCAAAAATATAGATATTAATTATTTTAATTATTAAAAGATAAATACCATACTCTGTAGCATTAACAACCCCAACACCACACATAGCACCTGTAATAAGAGTTGAAATTTTATCTAGCGTAAATATAAAAAAGAGAAATAGAGGAATTTTAATAATAAATATATATTTAATAATAGTAGATACTAAAAAACTCTCTCTTTCTAACTGATATTGTCTTTTTGTAGTAGCTTCTATATCCCAATATATAAATATCTTAATATCTAAAAAAAAAGCTATTGATGCAAATATAAAAAATATACTATTAACAATTAGTATGGCTAATATTTCAGGAGAGAGTATCATTTTCTAATTTAATATCTTTTTTACACAAGCATTAATTCTTCCACCATCAGCACGACTACCAATAATTTTTTTAGATGCACTCATAACTTTTCCCATATCTTTTATAGATGTAGCACCTATAGAGGTTATAATCTCTTTTAAAGTCTCTTCTAACTCCTTATCACTCATTGGCTCTGGTAGGTAAGATTTAACTATTATAAGTTCAGCTTCTTCTTTTGCTATTAAATCATCTCTTTTAGCTTCTTTAAACTGATTCAAAGCATCTTCTCTCTGTTTTGCATATTTCATTAAAATAGCCTCTACATCACCATTGGTTACTTTTCTTCTTTGGTCAACCTCTATCTGTTTTATAAGAGCTTGAATATTTCTTAATGTGTCTCTTTTTGCCTTATCTTTAGCTCTCATAGCATCTTTTATATCTGATTTTATCTGTTGATTTAAATTCATTTAAACTATTCTCCAAATTTTTAGTAGATTATACTATAATCGCATTATGAAAAAATTAATAATTGAAAAGAAAGAGTTTAATATAAGAGATATTAAACAGTTATACCCTGCTGTTTTAGTAAAAACTGGATATAAAGATGAAACAACAGAGATGAGTTTAGAGTGGATAGATACAGAAGCAAAAGGTAGAGTTGAGATAGTAGGATATGCACTTTTTCTTAGGGTAGGAAAAGAGGAGAAAAAATACTCATTTCTATATAATAGTAGGGAAGAGTTAGATACTACTATTGGGTTAGTAGCTAGTCAGTTGAAATAGCTTAAAAAGCTTTTTTTTTCGATTTATAGATGATATAATATCACTTTATTAAAATAAGCAAATAAGTCAAATTCCTTATATTTTAAAAAAAGTAAAAATTGTGATAAAAAAGGAGAAATGGTGGCAGATATTTTTGAGTTTCCAGAGAATATATTATTTATAGATACATTAGATGTTACTAACTGCGTATTAGATAATAGAAAGAGAGATATAGATTATATAGCTAGAAATATATGGGAAGGTAGTAAAAATATATTTAGTTTTATTTTTGGTGATGATGGGTGTCACGGAATTAAAGATATTTTAGATGATTGGTTACAAGAGGGAATTGTGTCGGTTATTTTTTATATTCCAAGAGAAACAGCAAAAGAGATAAGAGATGGAATTACTAAAAGGATGCGAACTCATACTATATCAGAAAAGATAGAGCAGTATATAGAGACAGAGATTAGAAAAAATATACCAAACTTTGATATATATAATTTAAATACAACAGATGAGTTACATAATATATTTGATGTTACTAGATTAAAAAGGGTATTAGATAAAGACTCAAAAGGGGAAGAGCAAAAAATATACCTAATAGGTCTAAGATTTAGTGTGACATCTTCAAATAGAGTAGGTTTTTATCTTAATAATGCACCTATAAAAGAAGAGGGTGGAGTAATATATGGAAACTCAAATATCTTAACTCATAAATTAAAAAGAGGATTTTTAGTTATAAAATCAGATGAAGGTGTTGAAATCGATTTTTATGATACAGATAAATTTATATCTAAAGATTATGATGTGGGTTCAGATTTAGAAGATTTTGATTTTCAAGATGAAAATTTAAGTTTTGAATTAGACAGAGAAACAAAAGCTATTACGCTAGAGTCAAGAGTTGGAGAGAAATTAATATTCTCTTTAGAGCAAAATAGTGCTTATGCACCAAAAGATATAATTGACTCAGAAGATATAGTTAGTAGAGATACTAAAATATATATGAACTCATTTTTTATACCAAAAGATAGAGGTTTAAAATTTATAAAATTACTTCTTATATATAAAAATGGTAAAAAGGTTATTGTAGGTGGAGAGTACCACCATGGATTATTAGATTGCGATATTATTGGAGATATATCTATAGATTTAATAAAAGAGGAAATTACTTTTGTAAATCATAGTAGTTCAAATTTAAGATTTATAAACTTTGAAGATAGATTTTGGAAATTAGATGAGAGTAGTATTTATAAAGAGCCACAAGAAAGCTATATAGAAGATGAAAAATCAGATGGTGGAATATATACAACTGTAATGATTGATGATGTTTTTTTAGGAAGTGATTTAGATACAACTTTAGAAGATGGAGAAATAACAACGACTACAGAGACCACTCAAACAATTAAACAAGAAGAGAGTTTTACATTTAGAGTTAAAGAGATAGAGTTTAATGATTCTAATATATCTTTTGATGATAGTGGAATATTTATAAGTTATTCTATGTTTCAAATAGCTAAATTTGGAAAGGAGTTTAGTCTAAATAGAACAGCTTTTAAAATGTCGAATTTAGGAACTATTGTTGATTGTTTTGTAGAGAGACCAAAAGGGAGAGATTTTAAATGGGGTGGAAAAGTATATAGCTCACATAGTGATATTTTAGGTAGGGCAATATCAAGTAAACCAATCATATTTAAAAATAGTAATGATGGGCTATTTATAGAAAGTAAACTTGATAGTAGATATTATATGTTGCAAATATCATCCCTTTCACAAAAATATATTTTAGAAGGGGTTAGTAACTCTACCATTATTCCAAATAGTGAACTTAAGGATTTAAAAGTGGATATTATAAATAAAGGTTATAAAAATAAACCTTTGGTTCAGTTTACTTTGGAGGCATAGGAGATTTAAAATAATTTAAATGAAAAATAGATAATTTCATATAAAATAAAAAGGAATATATGGTGGAAATTAAAAGAGTAACTGTTGGTGGAAATCGAGAAGAGATTAATAGAGTAACAGGAGAACATACTCCTAATTTAATTGACAATGTTAAAATAAGTGATTTGATTTTTACACCTGAACTTTTAATAAAAAAAATGTTCAAAGGTAGTAATGAAGAATATGATATTTGGCTTATGAAAAATAAATTACATCCATCACAAATTAATTTCTATGATATAAAACAAAAACAAGAACTTATGAGAAAGTTAAAAACTTATACAATGAAATTACTTTATGAAGCAAAGAATGACTCTATGTTCAATAATAAATTGGGGAATATGGTTGTTTCTAAATGGATAGATACTTTTGATACTTTAGAAAATCATATATATGATTTAGGTGATTTTGATAAAATAGAATTTATAAGGATTTCAGATACTTTTAAAAAAAGATTTACTACAAATTCTCCTTTTGCTTTTTTAATTATAGATGATGTTAATCAACAATTAAAAGTAATAGAGTCTCATAAAGTACTTTTATTTTTAAATGAAAAATTACCTATGGGAAATAAAAGAGGCACACCTACTGGACAAGAAGCAGAAAAATTATATCAAAACTTTTTTACTACAATAGGATATAAAGGTAAAGGAGAATTAACTGATGGATTAAATTATCATAGAACAAATTTTAAAAACTTTAATTTTAATCTTAATATAGAGGTAAGACTTTTAATTAAAATTATCTATGAAGTGCTAAAATATGATAGGAAGAAAATACAGATAGGTTTTTTGTTTGGGGTATATGGTAAAAAATTTTATTTCGAAAGTGATATAAATGGTACTGAAAGAAAACAAGAGGAACTTGAGGCACTTGCTATAGTTAAAGATGCCAGAATAGTTATTGAGAAAGAGTTACATAAAAATAGACAAGGTTCTATATCACCTGATAAAACTACTTTAGAAGTAAAAAAAAGAATTGAATATTCCAAAATATCCAAAGAAGAGTTTACTCTTCCAAAAGTTAAAGAGGTTACATCTATAGATTTAAAAAAACAAGATAATTTAATAATTAAGTTAAAAAATAGAGAATCTAATATTTCTCTCTCTAATTCATTAGAAGCTTTTAAAAAAGAGATATTTATAAAACAAAAAGGATATGTAGAATTAGCTAAAGATAAAATAAATGAATCTCTTGCCAATAGAAATCAATATATTAAGGAGTTTTATGCATTTTTAAATAAAGGAATGAGTGTTAGTGAAGCTCTAAATAAATTTTCTGAGCGTTATGCAAACAATCCTTATATTAAAGGAATAATTGAAACAACTATTGCAGGGGAACTTAAACTTCAAGCTTTAAAAGATAAAGGAATTGAAGACTTAAATTATACAATTAATGATTTAAAAGATGAAATTCAAGAATTAGAAAGAAATATTGGAATAAAAGAAAATGAAATAGCATCATTAAATCAAAGTATAGAATCTATTATTGTAGAACATACAAAACAACTTGAAAAGATAGAAGTTAATATTGGTAAGCTTGTAGAGGATAGAGAAGAATTGATTAAATATAATTCTCAACAATCTGGTATGATTGTCCAATTAGAAAAACTAATTGAACAATATGAACAAACTCTACGAGAAAGAGATAATGAAATTTCTAAATTAAAAGGGAATTTATTAAATATAGACAAAAAGTATCAAATAATTTTAGAAAATGATAAGAAACTTTTTTCTAAAAAAATAGAAAATTATGATTATGAGATTGAGCATTATGTTAAACAGATAGAACAGTTAAAAGAAGAGAATAAATTAGCTTTATCTACTACAAATTTATTAAAGATAAACAATAAACAATTAGAGGCTCAGTTGGAGACTTTAAATAAAAAGAGATGAGATAAGGACAATTATGGCACTTAGGGGTAATTTAAGTAAAAGTTTTTTACGCTCAAAAGAATTAATTTCTTTTTCAGAAATTTATTATGACAAAGAAGGTAGTTATGTTTTTGAAAAAGGAATTCTTAAAGAGGCATTAAAACGGGATAATAATGGAAATCTTATTAGAAATAAAGTAAATATTGCAAATATACTTAATAAATATGGGGTTCTATATAGAATGATATTCAATGCAATGAATATGGAACAATATACTTATAATGAAGTACAAAAAGCTCTTGACCATCTTAGCAATTATATAAGTGATTTAGGTGTATCTGGTATTGTAGAATTTCATGCTTCTGATAAAACACAAAATTCTGATCATATTCATTTTTGGATTAATACAGAAGATAAATTAATTTATAATAGGATAGCAGAAGAAATAGTATTAATGGGATATTCAAATAAAGAAGATGTTTATAT